>CAIYZW010000347.1 GCA_903930725.1 uncultured Bacteroidota bacterium | reverse complement strand
GCCATCAGCCACATTGCGACAATAAAAATTGCGGTAGTAAGCGCGTCAATATTTGGAACTGTGCTATCGGTAAAATTGATCAGCAAATATCTTAAAACGAAAAAAAAGAAAATGGCAGCCAAAACGCCCGAAATCTGAATCCACCAATTGCACCAGGTTATGGGAATGTAGTTGTTGGATTGATCTTTACGTGTCCATTTGTACCAGCCAAAAACGCTCATCAGGAAATAAAAAAAGTTGATTCCCATGTCGGCATAAAGACCGGCAAAAAAGCAGATGTAAACGTAAATCAACACCGAAACAATTCCTGTAGGATAAACCCACAGATTTTCCTTTTTGGCATACCACACGCTCAACAAGCCAAAGATTACGGCAATTGCCTCGATTAGTGTACTTTCGGTTAAATTTTTGTAAAACAGATCAAAAAATTCACTCCAGTTCATCCACTTTATCTTAGGTCGGCATTAATAATTTTGAGTACAAAAATCGAATGAGGCATGTCGAATGATTTACCGATTTCGTAAGTCAGGGCGCTCATTACCTCCTTGTATTCGCCAAAAACCTGTGTACTCATCGTATTTGTGCACACATTAAGGTTTTCGTAAGCTTTGATGCGTTTAATGAAATCTTTGATTGGAGGCTTGTAAGCTGCATTTAGCGGATAATAACTTATATCGACTGATATTACTTGTGATTGTGGTGAAATCTGTTTTTCCATAGTGAAAAATATTTAGATGGGCGCAAATTTAGGGAAATAGCCACCACTTCTTAACAAGTTTATGATTTTAATGAAGCTAAAAACAAAAAAACAGCTATTTTTGCAGTCCTAAAAATTGGTCCAGTAGCTCAGTTGGATAGAGCAGCAGCCTTCTAAGCTGCGGGTCATGGGTTCGAGCCCCGTCTGGATCACAAACAAAATCAAAGGGTTACAAATCATTGTAACCCTTTTTTAGTTCAATTGTAACCTCTTTTGTTAACACCTTCCAATATTAATTTCTAAGTTTAGACCTGTTTTCTGTTCGGATCTATTATTGATTAAAGCATTTGAACCTTTTTATTTGTTCTGTGTTTAAAAACTATAAATTTAAAATTTCACAAAATGAGTTATTTACAAAATGCCAAAGACTTGTATCAGATGGTTGGCCAAGGCCAATTACTTGATGCATTTGAGAAATACTACCACGAGGATGTAGTTATGATTGAAGCTACAGGTGCAGCCCGTAACGGTAAAGCCGAAAACCGTGAATACGAAAAACAATTTCTTGCAGGTGTAAGCCAGATGCATGATGGCGGAGTTACAGCAATTACTTCAAACGAAGAAACCTGTGTTACCATGGTCGAATCGTGGATGGATATTTCGTTTAAAGATGGAAATCGTATGAAAATGGAAGAAGTTGCTGTTCAAACATGGAAAGACGATCAGATTATAAGGGAGCGTTTTTATTACAACATGGGCGGATAAAAGTAAAGTGTGTTTGTTGTAAGTGCTCAGCCAACTGGTTGGGCATTTTTTGTTTTCAGGCTTAACCACTGGTTTTTGGCTCTTTACGTTCAATTCATGGTTTACTGTTAAATTCGATTAACAAAATAAAATCATTTTTTTTATCATATGCTTCTGACTTCTCATTTTTTTTGGCATTTTTGCATGGCGGGTTCGTATTTGATACCGCGCTTATTCATTAATCATTATTAAACATTAAAAAAGGAGGTTGAATTATGAGAAAATTACTAGGATTAATTATCATTGCTGGCTTTTTATCGAGTTGTGCATTTGTTGCAACACCAGTAACTGGTTTCCTTTACACCGATGTTAAAGGACCAATTGCAGTTACCGACAACACTGGTTCATCAAAAGTTGGAACCGGAAAAATGCAATCAATACTTGGTTGGGTTGCTACCGGCGATGCAAGCATTGAAGCTGCTGCTAAATCGGCAGGGATAACCAAAATTCATCACGTTGATTACCAGTCAACGAGCATTTTAGGAATCATTGCTTCGTTTACCGTAATTGTTTATGGTGAATAAAAATTAAATG
>CAIYZW010000346.1 GCA_903930725.1 uncultured Bacteroidota bacterium | reverse complement strand
GGGACTTTCACCCTCTGGAAAGTCACACACTCGTTTTGGGCTGTCTCAAAAAGATTTGTATTTTTGAACTTTTTCAACAGCTTACAACAAGTGTGCGCTGCATGATGCTCATGCAGGGCACACACATGCTTGCAGCCGAGCAATGCGGGGGTATTCCGATGGCATACGGTCATCGAGTCTGTAAACGAAGAACGAAGGCAAAAGAAACTACAAGTAAATCCCGCACTGCGGCTGCAAGCCCACCGTTATATGCGATTTTACCAGACCGACAATCACGATTGATTTGATATTTTATAACCTTCGTGTTTCACTTTAGGGAAACATTCTTATCTTTGTAACGTGTATAAAAATCAAAAATATAGAAAGGTTACGTTTTTCAAAGACTACTTTCAGAACTTCTTTGACAAACAATCAAAAAAAGTAAAAGCCAAAATTGTCTGGACTTTCGACTTGGTTGAAGATCTGCAACGAGTTCCAGAAGCATATCTTAAGCACATAGAAAACTCTGATGGACTATATGAAATCAGAGTTCAACTTGGAAGTGGCATATTCCGGATTTTTTGTTTTTTCGACCAAGGACAATTAGTTGTTTTGACAAATGGGTTCCAAAAGAAAACACAAAAAACACCTAAAAAAGAGATTGAATTAGCCATTAAAATAAAAGAAGAATATGAAAGCGAAAAGACAAAATTTAATGACTCTTGAGGAGTTTAAAGAAAAAAACTATGGGAAAATAGGGACTAAAGAGCGTGACGAACTTGAAGCAGGTTACGAAAACTTTAAAATTGGTGCTTTAATTCACGATGCACGAATTGAAAAAGGTATGACTCAGGAACAGCTTGCGGAAAAAGTCGGAACAACAAAATCATACATTTCTAAAATTGAAAACGATATTAAGGAAGCACGAATTTCGACACTTCAAAAAATTATTGAACTTGGGTTTGGTGGACATTTAGAACTTTCAATCAAATTGTGACAGAATACGTTACCAATGAAAGAAAAACCGCATATAACGAGCCGTCAGCCGACAATGCGGGCGGGTTACCGGATGCTGGCATTCACCAAACCTGCAAACGTAGGAGGTAAAGAAAAGAAACACCAAGTAAACCCCGCAATGCGGCTGCCGGCGATGCGTTAGGCACAAGCAAAAAACAGAAACAATGAGCAAATCATTAATCCTTATGGCTTTGTTTATTTCGTTTATAACAATGACCTTTGGTCAGAAGAAAAATGTGAACAAAGTCTTCAAGTTCGAAGAGAATGATTCTCTCTTAGCTCTTGTTCCGGTTTTAAATAATGATTTTACCTACACAGATACAGTACTTGTTGATTTTTATAGCAAAAACTATTTTTCTCGATTTAAAATCATTAAACCAGGAATTATCAGATCTAAAATTGAAATTGACAACAAATTGAAAGAGGTAATTTTAAAAATTGTGATGCAGGAATATTCAAAAAAAGAATTGAAGGAATTTCCGAATCTTAATACAATTCTAGATATAAGTGAGATAGATTACCTTAAAGAAAAAATTGATGATGCCAATTTTTTACTGATACCAGTTGATATAAGATTTGGAACTAACTTTGGATCGACATTTGGATTTTCCAGGTTTAGATTATATAAACTTCCGACAGGTGAGCTAATATTTGACTGTCCAATGGATTTTAATGTAAATTCAACAGATGCAAGAGAAAAAAGGAATCTAATGATAATTTTATTGGGAGAAACTTCCGTGTTTTTCCGTGATAAAGTAATAAACAATTAAATTAATATTGCCAGTGCCTAATCGTGTAGGCTGCCCCACTGGCATCGCCAACGGGGAGAGCCTCACACACCACTGATCATACGGGCCTCGTAATCAGCGGTTCATTAAACTGTGGGGAAATTTTCAGGTATAAATCGAGTGCAGATTGATAACCCCTTT
>CAIYZW010000345.1 GCA_903930725.1 uncultured Bacteroidota bacterium | reverse complement strand
TTGGCCATGGGCTGTTTGATGCGGTTTTCGAACTTCACTTCAATATTTTCGGGCTTTATCACCGAGGCGATGCTCTGGTTTAAAAAATCGGTCATGTTGGTTGGCGAAAGGTTGACCTGGTTTTTGCGGGCGAAATTCAACAAGCCACCCACAATCTTTTTACAGCGTGCAGCCTGTTCAACGATGAGGTCCAGATCTTTGCGGATGGGATCATTTTCGGGGGCTTCTTCTTTTAAAATATTGCTGTACATCGTGATAACGCCAAGTGGGTTGTTGAGTTCGTGGGCAATTCCGGCCGAAAGTTGTCCCATGCTGGCCAGCTTTTCCGACTGTTTCAAAGCCTGCCTTGTAGAAGCTAAGTTTGTGTTCGAAACATGGAGTTCTTCAACCGACTGGTGGAGCTTTTCGATGGCGTACGGGAGGCACATTTCGTTTTCGGCCAAACCCTGGATGATGGCGATGGCATGTTCGCGGCAGGTGTCGTAGCCGCAGGCGCCGCAGTTGAGGTGGTCTTTTAACTCAGCTTTTCCGATGGATTGCAGGATTTTGGTGATGTCGGCCTCGTCGGGAAGATCAATTCGCCGGTCGCGGACTTCATGCTGTTCCGAAAAATCCACCGAACTGAATTCGTCAATATTTTTCTGCCATTCTTCAAAATCCAGGTTTTCGAGTTTTTTCCGCACAAAATTGCTCACATTCTGCCGGCGGTTATAGCGGGAGCCTCCCGGCGACATGCCCGGCCCCATGATGCAACCACGACAGCATAAAAGCTCGAGGTGCTGCCGCTCATTCTTTTCATTTTCAAATTCTTTAACTGCTTCTCTAAAATTTACCCTTCCCGAAGCAACAATTACATTTTCGTTGATGATGTCTTCGGAAATATTGGCTGTTTGCAACAAACCACGGCTTACCGGGAAAATGGAGCCTTTGCCTGCCTGTGGCGGGTCAAAATCGCTGGGAGCCACGTTTTCAGGTTTCAGGTTTAACTGCGAAAAAAGGTTTCTCAGCTCCATAAAAGTGATGGCTTCGTCAACTTCGTCGCTTTCGGCTTTTTTGGCGATGCACGGCCCGATAAAAACCACCTTGCTGTCGGCGCCATATTTTGTACGGACAATCCTGGCCATCGCCACCATGGGTGAAGCAATTTGTGCCAGCGTATCTACAAGGTTTGGATGGTAATGTTCGATAAAGAAAACGATGGCCGGGCAATCGGACGAGATGCTGCGGTCGGTGGAATGATTGTCGTGGATTTTGCGGTATTCGCGCGCCACCATATCGGCGCCAAAAGCCACTTCGCAAACGTGGCTGAACCCAAGTTCGCGGATCATTCCGACAAACTGCCGGTGATCTTCGATTTCGGTAAATTCGGCCGGGAAACTGGGCGCAACGATGGCAATCACTTTTTCGTTTTCGGCGAGAATTTGCTTTACATCACTTTCGGTTTTCAGGAAAACTTTGGCACCCTGGCTGCAAACAATGGTGCAGTTGCCGCAGCCAATGCACCTTTCGTTGATAACCTCGGCCTGGCTACGGATAATTTTGATGGCCTTTACCGGACATTCCCTTACGCAGGCAAAACAAACCCTGCATTTGTCTTTTACAGTAAAAACCAATTGTTTACGTTTGGAGTGGCTCATCTTTTTTTATTTATTTTACAATTATTGAACACTGATTTTCTTATGTTTGGTGTGATTTTCAAGCATTTTACTTTCAGGCTCCAATTCTAATTCATTATCGTCATTTTCCTTGTTTCTGTTGCTTTCCCATTTATGTTGATAGAATAAAGATAAATTCCATCCTTCAATCCTTTTGCATCAAATTCGATAATATGAGCGCCTTTGGGTTGTGTTCCTTCATCAATTGATTTTATCAATTGACCGGTGTTGTTGTAAATATTCAATTGAATGGCAGCT
>CAIYZW010000344.1 GCA_903930725.1 uncultured Bacteroidota bacterium | reverse complement strand
TTGTGGTGTAAAAAATATGGCACAAATATCGGAAGTTTCAATGCAATTATCCCTGGTCACGATTCATGTTTTATATTAGGTGGAAACATCATCGTTTCCGGAAATGATTATGACATGTTTATCATGAAAATCACAGGTTCAGGTGATACCATCTGGTCGAAAACCATTGATTTTGGTGGCTGGGATTTTGCTTTATCAATGGACGAAACGTATGACCATGGAAACATCATTACAGGATTTTTGGTACAAAATTCCGGGGCAAATTATAAAATTGCTGTTGCAAAACTCGATAGTTTGGGCAATCTGGGATGGTCTAAAACCTTTTTTGGGGCCGGACAATACAATTATCCAACAACAATAAAACAAACACCTGATAGTGGTTTGATTTTATTTGGGAATACCCAAACATTGAGCCAATACAATCCAAATACATTTTTGATGAAACTGACATCGAATGGGGAAATTTTATGGTCGAAATCAACGATTTTTGCACCAAATTCATTTGCATTTGCACTGGATGTAATGTGTCTTGACGATGGTTTGCTTTTAAATATAAATCCAGTAAATGGTTTTGGTATGGGGCTTATCAAAACCGATTATTCGGGAAATTTTGTTTGGGGAAAGCAATCATCACTTTATTTTCTGTCGAACGCGCTTTTTCCTGGTTTCAGGATGAAGTCAACATCAGATGCCGGTTATGTTTTTATGAGTAACCTTGAGGCTGGTGCTGAAATGATGAAAACAGATTCTGTTGGAAATTTCCTTTGGGGTAAGTATTTATTTCTTAATGCAATTGATGCGGTTGAATCTGATGGTGGTGGATATATGGTAATTGGTAATGGACCCATTCAATACACCTCAGGTACTGAGACAGCCAATCCACAGATTGGAATTATAAAAACCGATTCATTGGGAAATTCGTCTGATTGTGTAGAGCCAGCATATTTTGAAAACACTGATTTAACACTGGAAATGCAGGACATTTCGATTACACCAACCACTGATGGAGGAACTATATCAGATTTTTATCCTTTGATCACCGATGATGACTTATCGGAATACAATGGGTGCGTAGATGTTGTTGGCAGCGTTGAAGAAAACCAACCTGAAACACCCGAAATTTCTGCATTTCCCAATCCTTCCACTGGGCTGATTCAAATCAGACTAAACCATCCTGAAACCACAAATTTGGCTAACATTGAAATTTCTAATGTCCTTGGCGAAAAGGTTTACGAATCCAAAAACCCGCCTGTTTTTCAATCACCCATTGATTTACGATCACAACCTGACGGGATTTATTACATAAAATGTGTGTTTGAAACGACGACTTTTTCAGGAAGGGTGATTATCGCACATTGAAAAACAGCTTGTTCATCATCGGCAATGGAATCAATAATGCCAGGTTTACCTGATGCGGGCAGGTGCAGCGCACCGGTAATATTGGTAGAAACAGAATAACAAATCATCCAAAAGGTGCAGCGCACCATAATATTTAAAGTTGATACGGATTATTGCGGTGCGCTGCACCTAAAAAAACCTATCATCATGCAAAATCTACAAACATTACGCGGCTCTGCCGCTTTTTTCATTGGCCGTTTTTTGGGTTTGATAATCATATTAACCGCAGACAACCTGCAACAAATCACTTTTGTATCAGAAAGTCCGGCTTCTGATTTTCAAAGCCACACCGCCATTTTTCATGATCACAGGCTAATTCCCAAACCACTTTTGAAATCTTTTACTTTTCTGCGCAAGCAGGAAAATCACATAAAAAATGTATTGCAACCGGGGATGGTTCTCATAAATCCGGTGGAGTTTTTCCTGTCGGTTTTTTATTTTGAGAAGATGTTCGAGTTGAGGCATAGGGTAGGAGGGATCGAGGATTTTACGTCCAACTTCCTGCCCGCTGATCAGCGCTGAACTGATTCCTTCGCCGCTGCTCAGGATAGAGAGGCCGGCGGCATCTCCGGCAAGGAAAATATTACCAAACTCGCTTCCGCTGTAACGGCAGTTTACAACACCACCTGAAATATTTAAAGTGGCCGGTAAGCCACCGATTTTCTTCAGATAAACGTTGAGTACAAAGCGTGCCGCGGCTGGCGGAAGTTGCTCCGGATCATAATAAATCCCAATATTGGCGTGGTTTTTATGCGGAAAACACCAAACATACGCCGAACGCATTTTACGGGGATTGACGTACCACGAAAACTTTGGGTCAGAAATTTGTACCTCCGTCGAAAATCCTGCCCGGATTTTGAACGGCAAATTGAGGTATTTCCGCACCTGTGAAGTGGCTCCAT
>CAIYZW010000343.1 GCA_903930725.1 uncultured Bacteroidota bacterium | reverse complement strand
TGTTCTTCATATTTTACTGTCGAAAACCTGTTGAGTATGATTTCGATCAGTGGCCACAAACCCGTATAATTAGGCGTTGTAATAATAAGCTTCCCTCCGGCTTTCAGGTTTTGTGATGCAATATTTAGTAAATCTCCGATTTCATTTTCTGTCAGATGTTCAAGAACCTCTATTACGCTGATGTTTTCAAATTTCGTAGCCATCATACCGGCATCCAGGGCATTTATATCTTTGATGTAATAGAATTTGCGGTATTCGTTCTGATATTTTTTCTTTGCATACTCAATCTGTTGCATTAAAATATCAACGCCTACCTGAAAACGGACTTTTTCCTTTGAAAGACCAGCCAGAAAAGTACCGGCAAAACAACCAATATCAAGAATTGATTCGGACCTTTCGGAGATTATCTCCATAACTTTTGCGAATTTATGCCAGTGCCAGTAACTTCTTATTCCACGCTCCCTGGCTGCAACAACATCGTAATATCCCGCGGGAATATTATCGTAGTTAAATTTCTTATCCTGACTTTTTAGCATCCTTTTGCTGTTTTAGAAAAACGACTACTGTTAGCATTATCCCCAGGCTATATGCAATTAACACATATTTAAGATACCATGGAGCGTATTCAAGTGTGATAGTTCCACTCATTCCAATCGGGCCTACCGTAATTAATCCATCCCGACTAAAAACTTCAGCATCACCCTGTTTTACTTTCCATCCTGCCAGAAAGTTTGAATTTATCTGGAAAGTCGAAGGATTTAATACATCGTATCCGACGATAATTTCACCGGGGTTGAAACTCAAAATTTCGACATTTCCCGAGCCATCTATAACATACACTTCTCCTTTATAGTTCAGGTCGTCAGCACATTTTATACGCGAATCCATTTTCGCGGGTTCGTACGTGGTTTTGGTTGCAATATCTTTCTTAAAATATATTTCTGGTTTTTGCGACTGACAGATTGTTTTTGAAATTGTTTTTTTCGGCATAGCCTGTCGAAAGCTATTTGTCATTCTATACATCCCTGAAATATTAAAAGCGTGGTAAAAGCTATAATTCGCAACAAAAAACGATTCGATAACCAGAAACACAAGGAGCAGCCTTATCCATTTTATGTTGGAAGTAAGAAACAGATGATTTAATGCCTTCGAAAGCAGTATTACAAACATTATGTAAAAGAGAATGAAATACCTGGATTGGATGTGTGCCTGATTGAGGAAAGGGATTATTTGCATAAGCCGCCAGGGATTAATTGCCATTGCCCTGCCGGTAGCAATAAATAAAAACAACAATGCAATTAAAAGAAATTTATAATTTGCTTTAAGGTTTTGGCTTTTATGCAAAAACCATAATATGATGAGCACACCGGCAAATCCGAGATAACAACCAAATTCGTGAAAAGCACTACCATAACTAACCCAGAAACCTTCCTTGGCTATAGTTTGAAAGGGATTAAAAAGGCTGACGAATAGGAGTGTAAACGGCATCTGTATGAATTCGGCCTCAGGATTTCTGTTGGCATGTATCGAAAGCAAAGGGACTATTTTTGCTGATGAAATAAGGACGAAACATAGCAGCGAAACAAGCAGTGCTGTTCGGTTTTTCCAAAGGAATTTCCACACATTTATCAGATTGATTCCATTTATTCCAATAGCAAGGCTGAAAAGCAAAAGATACAGCGAAAAAATGAATGTATAAATGGCGCCATCCAATAAAAAAAATGCCATTAGTAAGGCAAAGTAAAAAATGTACTTTTTGTCGCTTAATTTCAGGATGAAATAAAAACACAAAGCCATTAACTGGAATGAGCCGAAAATAATGTGCCCCAAAGTATAATGCAAACTAAACCATGAGGCGTTGATATAAATAACCGAACCGATGGTTGCTATTACTGGCTGAATTTTGAGGTAGGTAAGTAGTTTGTAACAACCAATAATTCCGATAAAACCTAAAAAGAGCAGCGACAAGGCATTTGCCATGGGAGCTACAAAAAGCAGGTCGAGAAGCACGAATGGAGAAAAAACCCTTGATTGCGGATTTGATAAAATGTCATATCCCCCCAGCACCCACGGATCGTGCAACGGAAATTTATGATAATGATTGAAGATGTTATGAACAACAAAACTGAGCGAATTGAAATAATCCCAATCAAGTACAGGAGTTTTTTCAAGGATATTCAAGCCCAGCATCAGATACGAAAAGATAACCGCCAGCAGTAACAGGCCATAAATTTTATAGGTTCGTCCGATTTGGGTACCATTATTTTGTTCAGGCAGCGCGGGTAATTCAGATAAAGGAGGTTTGAAAAAAGACATCATTACAAGGCCGGGATTAGATTAAATTTTCAACTGCGGAATAATGCATAAATATTTTTAATGTTTCAGTTTATTCGAAAGATCCTTTATCGCGAAAGCACAAAGATAAAAATTAGCCAAACTATCCTGATAAAATTTTAGCTTTCCGTTTAAATTCACAATCAGCTAAAATGGTTGTTCTTCAAAAGGGTGTTTATTTCCCCACCCTGAACTTCACTCCAAAGCCTTCAAACCTGCCTTTAACCTTGGATAAACTGTCAGAATCAGGGATTGGGCAGGATTTCCAGCAGTAATCCTCCTTTCCGGCAAAGAGATGTTTTCGCTATCGGGATGATTTGATGAAAGATGTTTTGCGGGAAATGGTTTCTTGGCTATTGGTTACCAAAGGTTTAATAGATTATTTTTGCAGACAAATTTGGCAAAATGAATGAAATTGTAAAATACGCAGCTCCCAACAATCAAATTGTGATAGAAGTAGGGGTAGAAATGGAAACTGTGTGGTTGAATCAAAGACAAATGTCAGAACTTTTCGAAAAAGATACTGATACAATTGGACTTCATCTTAAATACATTTTTACAGAAGGTGAGCTTGCTGAGTCTTCAACTACCGAGTTTTTCTCGGTAGTTCAATCGGAAGGTAAAAGGAAGGTGAATCGGAAGATTAAATATTACAACCTTGATGCTATCATTTCGGTGGGTTACAGGGTTAATTCTATTCATGGCACCCAGTTCCGTATTTGGGCTACCAGAGTTTTAAAGGAAAAATTACTCGAATCGGTTAATAGTAAAAATGCCCAATTGGAACTGGCAAAAGTTGTAAAATTCATTGGCCGGATAACCGAAGGCAAAGCACTCGAAAAAGAAGAGGCGGTTGGGTTGCTCAATTTGATGATAGCACCAAAATCATTGATAACAATACCATCGTGGCTTTAACCCTGATGCTTGCCGAGAGCAACCCGAACGACAAAGAAATGCTGGTTAAAGTAATTGTGAATTTGATTCAGAAAAATTAATGGGGCTTCAAGGCAGTATTCAGATAATGGCCTGATTTTCATTCTAAAATAAAAAAACATCCAGCGAGACAATTGAATCCAATTGTAATTTGAGTTTTGAGTTTTGTGATTTGCGATTTGTGATTTGTGATTTTCTTCAAAAAGGTGTTTCACTCCCCACCCAGCACTTCACCCCAAAGCCTTCAAACCAGCCTTTAACCTTGGATAAACTGTCAGAATCAGG
>CAIYZW010000342.1 GCA_903930725.1 uncultured Bacteroidota bacterium | reverse complement strand
AGGAAAGGCTTGGAATAATTTCTTTTTATCTCGACGATGTTCATTTTAATCTTGCCGGCAAATTATTGAACGATAAATTTGGGATACAGGTTAGGGGTGGATGTGCCTGCGCTGGCACTTACGGCCATTTTTTGTTAGATGTTAGTTATTATAAATCAAAACAAATCACCGATTTGATAAATCATGGCGATTTATCCAAAAAACCAGGCTGGATAAGGCTTTCTTTGCATCCCACCATGACTGATGAAGAACTGTTTTTTACAATTGATGCCATCAGACAGGTAAAATTAAACCACAAAACCTGGGGCCAGGATTATCTCTATATCAACAAAACCAACGAATTCAGGCATATCAGCGAACCCGAAGATAAAACTGCGCTGGTTTGTGATTGGTTTAAACTCTAAAGTAAATTCGTTTAGGTTGTTAGCTCAAAAAGTGTAATTTCGGGTAAGATGCCAATTCTTCCGGGGTAGCCAATATTTCCAAGCCCCCGGTTTACGTATAAAAACTGGGGTTTCTTGGTCGCATCAGGGCTTTCGTAAATGCCTGCCCAGTGTTTATAAATGTATTTTGCAGGGCTCCATTTTATATTTTTAATTTCGATTCCAAACTGAAAACCATGGGTGTGGCCGGCAAAAGTTAGGTCAATGTCAGGATATTTTTTGCTGATAATTTTTTCCCAATGTGTCGGGTCATGAGAAAGAAGCAGTTTTACCGGCACATTTTCGGTTCCCAGTGAGGCCTTTTTTATATCACCATATTTTGGAAACCTCGAAAAATCGCCCCAGTTCTCAACACCAATTACAGCAAGGGAATCTTCGCCATTTTGGATAATTTCATTTTCGTTATTCAGAAGTCGCCAGCCTAATCTTTTGTAAAAGTCATAAAGGTCGGTCATGTTTTGGGCTTTTGCTTCGGCAGATGGCCATCGCGTGTAATCGCCATAATCATGATTTCCGAGGGTTGCAAAAACACCATGTTTGGATTTTACCTTACTCAAAATATTTTCAAATCTAAAAGCCTCATCGGTTTTGTAATTTACCAGGTCGCCGGTAAAGAAAACCAGGTCAGGATTTAATCCATTAATCAAATTTACAGCATCTTGCAAAGGATGTAAACTTGGCCAGCTTCCGAGGTGGATATCCGAAATCTGTACAATTTTAAGTCCATCAAAAGATTTTGGCAAATGCGAAAGTTGAAGAACTTGTCGCTTAATCTTAAAATCGTAAGCCCATTTAAACATGCCGGTAATGAGGCCGCTAAACAAAATTCCGCCCGAAATTAACCCAACATCCTGCAAAAACTTGGCACGGCTTATTTTTTTTCCTTCAAACTTATCCGAATGGCCTTTTCTTACAGATGCAGCCTTGTTGTTGATGTATCTGAACAAACGGATTACATCGGCAAAAACAAGGAAAAGGATGGGTAAAAGTTTGGAAGCATAAACCACAAACACAAAACCGAAGGAGTAAATTTTAAAGGCATTGTTCCAGTCGTTTTCGGTGAAAAGCATCGAAAATACTACAAGTAACAGAATGAGCGAAAAAGGGAACCAGTAAATTGTTCTCAGAAAATATCTGATAAAGGTTTTACGCGCTTTAATCCAGGCTTTTACCGAATTCCATAAATACAAATCGCCTAAAAAGATAAGGGCGAAAAACGGAAATCTACCGGCATTTTTTGGATAAAGGTCAAGAACAACAAGATAAGCCAAAATCAGGAACACGATGATTCCGAGGACGTACAGGATTTTTTTCATCAAATAGCAGTCAAATAGCATAAAAAAACTGTTATCAAACATAGATAACAGTTTTTAAAAAGTTGCGATAAAACGGGTGCTAAACTACCTTATTGCAGGTCAGGCCATTTCTTTAACATAATTTACCAAACCCTGAGCCGTAAAAATTTTCATCAGTTTTTCGGGAAGAGCAGCAAAATGATAAGTTTTTCCGCCGGTGGTAACGGTTCCGTTCTCAAAATTGATGTCAACTTTATCGCCGGCTTTGTAAGCATTAACAGCCTCGGGAACCAGGATTATCGGTAAGCCCTGGTTTACTGCGGAGCGGAAGAAAATCCGGTTTACCGATTT
>CAIYZW010000341.1 GCA_903930725.1 uncultured Bacteroidota bacterium | reverse complement strand
GAAAAAAAACCAAAGAAATTGACAACTACCAGGCGCAGGAAAAAGAATATACCGGAACCTTCAGACTGGGCGCAACAACGCCTTCGTACGATACCGAAACCCAGCCAGATGAGTTTTTCCCGACCGAACACATCACCACCGAACTAATCCATGAAACAGCAAAGCGGTTTATTGGTGAGATTGACCAGATGCCGCCTGTATTTTCGGCTTTAAAGGTTGACGGGAAGAAAGCATACGTTTATGCCCGGCTAAACAAACCTCTCGAAATGCGCTCCCGCGTTATCACGATAAACGAATTTGAAATTACCCGATTTGCTTTGCCTGATGTTGATTTCAGGGTGAAATGCAGCAAAGGAACCTACATCCGCTCGCTGGCTTATGATTTTGGAAAAGCGCTTGGCAGCGGCGCCTATCTTTACAGCCTTTGCCGAACCTCTATTGGCGACTACAAACTTGCCGATGCGATGACCATCGAAGAATTTAAAGAGCTTTATAAAAACCCGGAGTATAAAAATTCAAAGCTTTTGAAAACCGAAACCGGCGAAGAATCCTGATCTCAGGAGTTTTTCTTGTCGTTAAGCCATTCCACCGCCTTTATAAAGGTTTCATCTTTTTGCAGATAAATCGGATAGAAGCCCAGATCGTCCAAAATATTCCGTCCAATCAAAGCTTTTAAAAGGTTTTTGATATCCTCTTTACGGGCACTAATACCAGCAGGGTCGCGGACAATTTCCTTTTTGGCGGCCATTTCAATCAGGTTCTCAAACACAGCTTCCGAAACAGTAAAACCGTTGTCGAAATCCTTGTAGTTCTTGAATTTGCCAAGTGCATCGCGGTGTAAATCGGTGTATTCGAAAGCAAAATAGTAAATGATCCCACGGTTGATTAACCGGTTATAGTAAGCGATATTTTCGCCCGTTTCGATTGGGATAAAAACATCGGGCATGATGCCGCCGCCGCCGTAAACCACTTTTCCTCCGGGCGTTGTGTATTTTAACGAATCGTTAAAATGAATGCTGTCGGCGTGTAAAACCTGGCCATTTACAAAGCGGTCATGGAATTCTTCATAATAAGCATCGGTGCCGTCTTTATAAGGTTTCTGGATGCATCGTCCGGTGGGCGTGTAATAGCGGGCAACAGTAAGCCGCAAAGCCGAACCGTCGGTTAGCTCGCGTTGTTCCTGCACCAGGCCTTTGCCAAACGAACGGCGGCCAACGATGGTTCCGCGATCGTTGTCCTGGATGGCGCCAGCAACAATTTCGCTGGCCGAAGCCGAACCTTCATCAATCAAAACAATAAGCTGGCCGTCTTCAAAGTTGCCTCTGCTTGTGGCGTAAGCGTAATTCTTTGGTCTGTTTTGTCCCTCGGTGTAAACAATAAGCGCATCATTTTTCAGAAATTCATCAGCAACATCAATGGCGGCCTGCAAATAACCACCGGTATTACCGCGCAGGTCGAGGATAAGTTTAGATAATCCTTCGTCATCAAGTTGCTTGAGCGCTTTTGAAAATTCCTCGTGGGTGGTGGCTGTAAAGGAATTGATTTTAATATAGCCGGTCGAATTGTTTACCATGTAGGCCACATCAACACTGTAAGTTGGGATAACATCACGGGTAATCGTAAAATCAATGAGGCCTTTTACATCATGCCTGAAAATCCCAAGGTCAACTTTAGTTCCACGTTTGCCTTTGAGTTTTTTCATCACATCACGGTTTTGAATGCCAATTCCGGCAATGGTATCTTTATCAACCACCACGATGCGGTCGCCTGCCTTGATGCCAACTTTTTCGGAAGGGCCACCTGAAAGCGGTAAAACAACCATCACAGTATCGTTTTCGATGCGAAACTGTACGCCGATGCCTTCAAAGTTTCCTTCGAGCTGTTCGTTTACCTGATTTAATTCGGATGCGGCAATGTATTGCGAATGAGGGTCAAGATTTTCGAGAATTTGGGAAATAGCTTCATCGTTCAGTCGTACCATGTTTACGGTATCAACATAATCGCGTTGAATGAAGTTTAAAATTTCGCCGATTTTACTGTCTTCCAAAGGATAATCCGGAAAAACCCCCTGATTAGCTGTAGATTTTGGCGCCAACCGCACGCCTAAAAGGATGCCGGCGATTAAAACCAGTGCAAAAAGAATCGGAAGGTAAACCGTAATTTTAAAATTGAATTTGTCCATTTAACAACAAAAATTAAGCTTGATTAAGTAAAAAAGGTTGAGCGCACAAAAATATCTATCTTTAAACGCAATTAAAAATATAATATTTGTACTTCAGAAACATCACTCATGGCAAAACTGTTCATTGTTCCAACGCCCATCGGCAACCTCGATGACATCACTCTTCGTGCGCTTAAGGTTTTAAAAGTAGTTGATTTTGTGCTTGCCGAAGACACCCGCACTTCGGGAAACCTGCTCAAACACTTCGACATCAGCAAGCCGCTGGTGGCCTATCACCTCAATAACGAGCATAAAATACTTGCCCGGGTTACCGAACGAATAAAATCCGGCGAGCAAGCTGCGCTGGTAACCGATGCAGGAACTCCGGCTATTTCCGATCCTGGTTATTTGCTGGTTCGGGAGTGTATCAGGCAAAATGTGGAGGTCGAATGTTTGCCGGGAGCCACGGCTTTTGTTCCTGCTCTTGTAAACTCAGGTCTTCCGGCTGACAGGTTTATTTTTGAAGGATTTTTACCTCAGAAAAAAGGCCGCCAAACCCGTCTTGAGTTTTTAAAAGAAATGCCCTGTTCGGTAATTTTTTATGAATCACCACACCGGTTGTTGAAAACGCTGGAACAGTTGGCGCAGCATTTCGGAGAGGACCGCAACGCATCAGTATCGCGCGAACTCACCAAAATATATGAAGAAACCGTCCGAGGAACCATCCGCGAATTGATTACTCATTTTACGGCAGGCACCCTAAAAGGCGAATTTGTGCTGGTGGTTGAGGGGAAGAAGGGTTGATGCTCTGGGTTTGTTTGGTTTTGGTGTCAGGGTTTTGATGGGAAGTGAAATGAATAAAGTGAAAAAAAAGCGAAAAACACATGGTTTTGTGAATGAAATTAATTTCTACTTTTACAGGTGTTATTAATTTGTTCATTTTAATCGTTAATGATGCGTGTAATACCAAAAGTTATAAAAGACAGCCTCAACCTTCAATTTCATTGGAAACAGATTATCCATCTGGGTTATCTGATTATTGTCATGAATAATCAGAACTTTTCCCATTTTAAAACACTCAATTTCTAATTCTTCCAACAATCGTTAATTAAAAACCATGAGAAATTTTACTTTAACATTAGCGGTTTTGCTTACATTTTTTTCGGCATTTTCGCAGAAGGGATGGGTTCCTTTCAGCAGTAATCAGCCACAGGCACCTGCCGTAGTTATTGAGCAGTCAAATCGTTCTTCGGTTGTTTTCGATGTCATCATCAAAGAAATGTTCAGAGAACAACTTATCCAGAATGGCATCACTTTATCAGGAACACCCCAAGCTAATCTTATCAGGAAAGTAATCATCTGTTAAATGTTAAAACCAAAGCTGTGGTAGCCGTGCGATTGGCTCCTGTGAATTATAACTAAGTCAATAAAATAAATAAACAAACAGAATTTTAATTAAACATTCTAAATAAATAGCTTATGAAAAAGTGCTCAACTTTACTATTGTTGTTAATGATGATTTTCACCGTTGAGGGTTT
>CAIYZW010000340.1 GCA_903930725.1 uncultured Bacteroidota bacterium | reverse complement strand
TGAAACGGGCTGCGAACTCGAATCCATCAAATTTGGTTCTCTGTTTGGTAAAGGTAGCGAAGGTGAAACGGGGATGAAGGCTTTTCTTAATAAGGAACAGGCTAAGTGGGAGTAGGAAGTAGGCAGTAGGCAGTGGCCAGTAGGCAGTCGCCAGTTTGCAGTAGGCAGTTTGCAGTAGGCAGTTTGCGGTACTGCCAACTGCCGACTACAAACTGCCGACTCAAATTGATTAACAGTAATTTAATGGTTTAACTATAATAATTTATTATAAAATAAGCAATGACATACGATCAAAGATTACAAAATGTAAGTGTGCTGGGTGCTGCCGGAAAAATGGGCAGCGGCATTCTTTTGCTCACGGCCATCGAAATGACCGACCTGAGCCTGAAACCTGAAAATAAAGGCAAATTGTTTATCCTGAATGCAATGGATATTTCACAGGAAATGCTCGCCGGACTGATGAAATACGTGAGGGCGCAGACTTTGAAATTTGCCGAGAAAAAAATGGTGTGGCTTCGTCAGGCCTACGCAGACCGTAAAGACCTGATCGAAAACGGCGAAATCATCAATGAATACATCAATGATGTTATCAGCATCATCAGGCCAACAACAAACATCGAGGCTGCATATCAATCAACTTTGATTTTTGAAGCTGCCAGCGAAAATCAGGAACTCAAAAAAAAGTTGTTCACCCAGATTGATGAAAACAGTTTGTATAAACCATGGTTTTTCACAAACACTTCATCAATTCCCATCAAGGTTCTGAATAGTGAAGCCAACCTTGGAGGGCGAATTCTCGGCTTCCATTTTTACAATCCACCGGCAGTTCAGAAATTGGTTGAGTTGATCACAATTACCGAAAATGCCTGTGAAATGATTGATTTTGCCGAGGACTTCGCCAAAAGCCTCAAAAAAATTGTGGTTCCTTCAAACGATTATGCTGGTTTTATTGGCAACGGCCACTTTATGCGCGATGCCCTTTACGGAATAAGTGAAGTGGGTCTGTTGATGAAAGATTACTCTTTTGTCGAGTCGGTTTACATGATTAACAAAATTACTCAGGATTTCTTAGTAAGGCCGATGGGCATCTTCCAGCTTATTGATTATGTTGGAATTGATGTGGTGCGCTTTATCTTGAATGTGATGAATCCTTATCACAAAAATGAAGACCTGCACAGCGACTTGTTGGATAAGCTTTTCGAAATGGGCGTTAAGGGCGGCCAGAATACAGATGGTTCACAAAAAGATGGTTTCCTGAAATATGAAAAAGGAAAACCGGTTGCTATTTTTAATCATGAAACCCAAAAGTACACCGCCATTACCGAATTGACCGAAAAATGTGATGCTGCCCTCGGTGCCTTGCCGGCTTCGTTTGCTCCGTGGAAATCGGTAAACGGCAATAAAAACAAGGCCACCGTGCTCGAAACCTATTTTGAAGAGTTAAATGGAATGAAAACACTGGGTGCCGGTCTGGCCAAAAAATACAATCTGCGTTCTAACGAAATCGGCCTGCAGCTTGTAAGCAGCGGTGTTGCTCAAAACGGCGAAGATGTAAACAAAGTGATGCTTACCGGATTTTTCCACGTTTATGGCCCTATCAACAACTATTTAAAATAAGGAGAACAAACAATGAAGAAGATGAACCGAAAAATATATATGGCCGCCGGCTACAACACCATTTCGATGGGAACCGGACGTAAGGAATTCAATCCTAAAAAAGAGCGGCCAGGACTTGAAAGCTATATATCAGAAGCCGGTAAAGGAACATTGGCACAGGTTGGAGGCGCCCAAAATATTGACGAAAGCGTGATTGGAAATTTCATGGCCTCCCGCTTCAACAAACAAGGCCACCTGGCAGGTTTTATACCAATGATTGACGAAGGCCTGACATTCAAACCAAGCATCCGTGTTGAGGCTGCCTGTGCTTCGGGTGGAATGGCGCTGGTTACCGGAATTAAAAGCGTTCTGGCTGGCGCCGATGCGGTTTTGGCACTAGGCGTGGAAGTCCAGAATACCATGAAAGCCATTTATGTTGCTGATGTTTTGGCTGGTGCCGGATGGTTCCAGAAACGCAAAGATGGCCACGCATACTTTTTCCCTGGCCAGTTCAGCGATCGTGCCGGTGCTTATTTTGAAAAATATGGCCGTGAAAAAACAAGAAAAGCTTTAGCCCGCTGGTACCATAATGCCATCGAAAATGCAAGGCTCTGCCCTACAGCTCAAGAGTTTCACAACACACAACCAGATCCTGAAACCGCCAGTTTTAAAATGGAACCTAACGGAAAAAGCTTTTTGGATAATCTCAATGTGTTGGATTGCTCCAAAGTTTCAGATGGAGCATCAGCCATTGCGATACTTTCGGAAGAAGGACTTGCCAAATGCGGGATTGCAAAAAATGATGCAGTCGAAGTTGTGGGCTTTGCCTCTTCGGAACGCGATATAACCAAAAACCCCACCGATCTTACCGTAATGGAAACCATCAGAGATGCCGCACATAAAGCGTTGGCCAATGCCGGCATCACCATCAACGATCTGGCCACCATCGAGACACACGATTGCTTCACGATTGCCGGTCTCCTGGCAGTCGAGGCCCTTGGTTTTGCAAAACCAGGCGAAGGCGCCGATTTTGTTTCGGACGGAAATACCGCGCGCAACGGTAAAATCCCGATGAATACCACCGGCGGACTCGTTGGCTGGGGCCACCCGACAGGTGGAACCGGTGTTCATCAGGCGGTAACCATCTGGGAACAACTCACTGGAAAAACCGGTGATGCCCAAATCGAAATTCCAGCCGAAAAACCTTACGGAATGACCATCAACATGGGTGGCGACGATGTAAGCGTAGTGGCAATTGTTTACAGGAAGAATTGAAATTTTTGCTTGGTTTAAGAATCTTGAGACCTAACAGTCATCCAATTGGCAGACTGTTAGGTTTTCTTTTATCATTGCAGTTCAAATTTCCCTACGCTGATCGGCATTTGCAATGCCGCTCAAAACATTAATTACAGCATTTAGAAATGGCGGAATTGCAAATTCCGCCAAGCTTAGGAACCACAGAGTTATAAATCAGAGAAACGCAAAAATTTATATTTCAACGTGTTTTATCTGCGGCACTCTGTAACATTCTTTGCGTACTTTGCGTCTTAAAAACAATTGAGATATCATCTTTGTAATCAAAGTTTTCTGGCTTAATTCTTGGTAGTTTCCTGTGTCTTTTCGAAATAAATAAATAATCTGAAAATGAAAAATCTCCTGACCTTTGCTTTGCTGATGATTTTCACGGCAATTTTTACAACAACTTTCGTACTGGCACAATCCCGGCTTATCAGCAGGATTCATCTACCCAATGATGAGTTGAAAGGAAACCACTTTCAGACTTTTAATAAAAATGATGACCTGACGAATTTTGAGAAATTCTTCTTACAAAACACCAAAAGCCAACAAAACACCTCTGGCCGGATTTTCAGGAATAATCCTCTTAAAAGCCAAAAAAATTCTGACGAGCTTGTTTACGATTACGACAGCATTTATTTCTATAAAACTTCCGGCAATTTTCTACGGGAATTCACCAGCCACGATGCCTCTGGCAAGCCACTTACCGATCTAACTCAGGAATGGTTTCCAGGGACCAATCAATGGGTGAACTCGTCTAAATTCACAATTTCATACGATGCCTCCGGGAATCTGACTGCTATTATTCTACAAACCTGGAGTGATGGGATCACAGCCTGGGTTGACTACGAAAAGGCTGACTACACTTACGATGCGTCCGGAAATATGCTTTCACGTCTTTTTCAGTTGTGGGAGCAGGGTATCTCTGTATGGAAAAATTCACAAAGAGACATCCTGGTATATGATGATTCAGGAAATATGCTTTCGGAACTTTCTCAATTCTGGGATGATGGCAGCAATGACTGGAAAAATAATATCAGGCGCGATTTTACCTATAATGCAGCAGGGAAGGAGCTTTCTGAAGTTTCTCAAAACTGGGAAACCGGTACAAATACCTGGGTAAATGGCGTGAAAATAAGCTTCACTTACGATGTTTCGGAAAACCTGCTAAAATATCAAATCGAATATTGGGACATTGGTGGAAACTTTTGGATTAATGAATATCAGGGTATTTACACCTATGATGCCACCGGAAACGTGACAACCTTCGTTTCTCAGTTTTGGGCAGATGAAAGCAGCGTGTGGGTTAATACCTGGTTCAAGTTTTATACGTATGATACCTCCGGAAATATGCTCACAAATGTTGGCCAACTTTGGAATGCCGAAATCAATACCTGGGTCAACTATTCAAATTTAAGTTATACCTGGGATAATTCCAGCAACCTGCTTTCTGAAACTGGGCAAAGCTGGGACACAGGCACCAATTCATGGTTAAACTCCTTAAAAAGTGAGTTTGAATACGATTATGATAACGAAAAGGTACTCGCTACCTATTATGACTGGTATTATGCCTGGATTCCGGCAGATGGGGCTATAAATATTATTTTATTTGGGAATAACCTGTATTGGGGCTACAAAGTTCACAAAATCGAATTATACTACTCAACCTACACTTCAGAAATCGAAGATTTGACAGGTAAAGGAAAGGAAGCATTTGAAGTTTACCCCAATCCTGCCGGAAATACTGTAAACCTAAAAGTTAAATCAACATCATCAATTTCAGGAAGCATCACCATTTATGATGCTTTTGGAAAACTTGTGATAGAAATTCCGACAGGAAATATTTCCCCCGGTGAATATGTTTTTCCCGTGGATGTTTCATCGCTGGAAGCTGGGATTTACCTGATAAAATTGAGTGGCGGCGGATTTTATCAAACCCAGAAATTGTTGATTGCAAAATAAGGATTGATTTTATGGTCGGGAAAACCTAACAGTTCGGCAGTTGACGGGCTGTTAGGTTTTTTCCACTTTTAGCAAACCATCCTCCGGTTTGGTTGTTTAGTTGGAAACAAAATAATGATGAATAAACTCTTCGAACCTTTTAATATGTGCGGTTTACCGCTCAAAAACCGAATCGTGATGGCGCCAATGACCCGCCGCCGTGCCGAAAATCACGAACTTGCTGCCGATGAAATGACCGCCGAGTACTACCGGCAGCGGTCTTCGGCAGGATTGATCGTAAGCGAAGGCAGCCAGATTTCGCCTGAAGGCTACGGCTACACTTTTACACCAGGTTGTTATTCGCAGGCACAAATCGAAGGCTGGAAAAATGTAACAAAAGCCGTGCATGAAAATGACGGTAAGATTTTTATTCAACTTTGGCATGTGGGAAGGCTTTCGCATCCTTTGCTTCAACCCGGCGGGAAGTTGCCACTTGCTCCCTCGGCAATAAAACCCGAAGGGCAGTTGCTCACAGCGGAAGGTCAAAAAGACTACGTTACCCCAAAGGCAATGACCACCGATGAAATTTACAAAACCATCAAAGATTTTGGCCAGGCAGCTAAAAATGCAATAGAAGCCGGATTTGACGGGGTTGAAATCCACGGTGCACATGGCTATTTGGTTGATATTTTTATCATGGACGGAACCAACAAACGCGATGACGAATTTGGCGGATCCATCGAAAAAAGGGCAAAATTCCTGTTTTTGATTCTTGATGAAATCGGGAAATATCTCAAACCCGATCAAATCGGGCTGAGGCTTTCACCCAAAGCGGTCAGACCAGACGCTTCTGATTCGACACCCGAAAAAACTTACGGCTACATCATCGAAAAACTTGACGATTACAACCTGGCATTTCTTCATCTCAGCGAAATGATTTCACCCGAAACCCGCATGAATCCTGATTTTAAAAGTATTGTCCCATTTTACCGGAAAATCTATCAAGGAACACTGATTTCGTGTGGCGGCCATACTTCCAAAAGTGCTGAATTGATGCTTCAAAACAATGAAGCCGACCTTATCGCTTTTGGAAAACCATTTATTTCAAACCCTGATCTTGCCGAACGATTAAAAGCAGGAGTTGCGCTCACCTTGCCCAACAAAGCGACATTCTATCACGGAGGGGCAAAAGGTTATGTGGATTATCCGATTTGTGGACAATAATAGAATGATGTTTGTTATCTATCGAAACTTATCATGGGTGGCAATTTTCAGGAAAAGGTTTATCACAAGCAGTAGTAAGCGAATCCAATAACAGGCAGCACCCCTGCAAACAGAGGCCATTTTGAAGTTACAGCAAATGTACCGGGAAACGAAAATTGTCGAAACATCAAATATTTCTTCGATTTTTTTACAATTTGTGTACTTTTGCAACCATTAAACAATCAAAAACGGGGTGTAGCGCAGTTGGTTAGCGTGCTAGACTGGGGGTCTAGAGGTCGCGAGTTCGAGTCTCGCCACTCCGACGGAGAAAAATTTTAAAATCCAAATTAGCTGGTGATCAGATAGTTTGGATTTTTTGTTTTATTAATTTTCTTAAAAAACAACCCAAAAACGACGCGATCAGTTACTTAAGTGATACCAGAAATAAGGTAATTCATCCTCCTTTTTGTAAAAAAAATAGGAGGATTTTATGATCCAGAGAAACAAATTTTCAGTTCTGTTTTACTTACGTGACGACAGGGCAAAAGAAGGTAAGGCACCCAATTATTGTTTAATTTTTTACTACCAACCTTCCCGACGCACTAACGATGCGTTTCTGATACAATGATACTGAAATTGATTTTTAGGTTTATTACCAATTTGTTGCGACCTTTGCTTTTTTAGTGGTTTAAACCAAAATGTAGAAAAAGATGGAACGATTACTTAAACTTTTGCACCAACCGGGACATTTCTTAATGGTCTTTTTCCTGATACTTGCCATCGAAAATAGTTATAGCCAGGTAGGAAATGTTATCTGGGAGGAAGATTTTAATAATCTCGATAACTGGATTAGTGAAACAGGCAATGGATCATGGGGATGGGGCAATGGTGAACTGGAATTTTACAAAGCAGATAATGCCATAATCAGTCAAATTCCCGGTGAACCCGGAAATAACGCACTTCACATCACGGCCAAAGAAGAAACCGGACCCGATATTGTTGACCAGTGGGGAAATCCGCTAAATTATACATCAGCCAGAATCAACACCAAATCTAAAATTTCGATTAAATATGGCGTGATCGAAACAAGGGTAAGTGTTCCGGATTTAGACCTGGGAGGATGGCCTGCAGTTTGGCTCCTGGGAACTGCTAATTACACCTGGCCGCGAATTGGAGAAATAGATATGATGGAAATGGGACATAAGAAATCCTTCAGAGATTTGCATGATGGACACAATGGTGGTAACGGACTGAACAACTCAACCGTCAATCAAATAGTCGGGGCCAATGCAATATTCTTTTCAGAAGATGCCATTACACCGGAAAATCCATCCGGCGCAGCAAGCACTTCATGGGATCCGGATGATAATTTTTGCCGGCCTTATTACAATTATAATTCACCTCTGAACGACAGATTCCTTGTTTATCGGATTTACTGGGATGAGGCAAGTATCCGGTTCACTGTTACCGATAACGGAGTTGAGTATGATCTGTACACTAATCCATTTCCAATAGATAGTGTTTCTGCGGAATTCCGGAAACCATTTTATTTAATAGCAAATCTTGCTGTTGGAGGTGCTTTTACCGATGCTTATACCCTTGGGAATCCCGGAAGCGGGGCGCCGGTTACTATGCCTTTTCCTGCTGAGATGTACATTGATTACATTAAAGTGATGGAATGGAACGGACAGGGCGAAGTTAATGTTGGGCCACCCAGTTTTGAAATAGGGACTTTTGGAATATTTACTGATGAAACACCAACAAACAATGGTTTGGTGGCAGGTGAGAATGCTGAAATATATGTTTGGGAAGGCACTTTAGCCACCGGAACGATTCCTCCTTATGAAGGCGAAAATGGGATTTCGTGGATTACCACGGGAATGGGCTGGTTTGGAGCCGGGATTATGTCAATCCAGCCTGTCAACCTTTTCAATTTTGGAGGAGGAAATGTAAAATTCATGATTAAAATCCCGGCAAACGTAAGTTTTAAAATTGGGGTAATTGATGCCTGGGGAAATCAGCATTATGTCGATTTTCCTGCAAACCAAACAACTTATGGTCTTGTCAGAAACGGCAACTGGGGGCAGGCCTCAATCCCTGTCGAAGACATTCGTGGCGAATTAATTGATCTTCGCATTTTGAGTTACGAATTTGTGATCCTGGAAGTGAATGGAGCCTCTTGCGAATTTGCACTCGATGATATTTATTGGGATGGAGGAATAACCGGTATTGGTGATGATGAATATGGTGAAGCCAAAAATTCCGGCGGATTCAGTCTGCAAAATAATTATCCCGATCCTTTTACTTCGGGTACCACAATTTGCTATTCGTTGCCAGAAAATGCTCATGTAGATTTGACTGTTTATGACATTATGGGCCGGATGATAAAAACTCTTGTAAAAAAAACTCAGAATGCTGGCACCTATTCGGTTAATTGGGTAGCTGAGAACGAAGAGCCAGGTTTGTATTTCTACAAAATAAATGCGGGCAGTTTTGTTGAGGTAAAGAAATGTACTCTACTAAAGCATTAAAGTGATCAAGATTGTTTTACTTGAAAAAAATTCCATTTGATAATCTAATTTGGCTGCTTTCTTTTGCTGAAAGAACGAACAATGACGAATGGCTGTCTTTTGCTTGAGGGTGGTGGTATGCGAAGCGTATTTACCAGCGGTGTTTTGGAATATTTTCTCGAAAAGAATTTAAATTTCGACAGAATTATTGGTGTTTCTGCCGGAGCCTGTGCCGGGGCATCCTTCATTTCGGGACAGAAAGGAAGAAACTGGAAAGTAAATGTCGAATTTCCTTCTGATAAACGCTTTATGGGATTTTATCACCTGATTACCAAAGGATCATACTTTAACATCCCATTTATTTTTAGAGAAATCCCTGAAAAACTTGTCCCTTTTGATAATAAAGCTGCCTTTGAAAACACCGCCGAATTTGATGTTGTGATTACATCGCTGACCACGGGAAAAAGTGTTTTCCTGGCAAAAAATGAAATTGCCACAATCGGCATGAACACAGCACTTATTGCCACATCAAGTATTCCGATGATATCAAGGCCGGTTCCGATTAATGGTCGGTTATTTTACGATGGCGGTGTATCGGACTCCATTCCTGTAGAATATGCTTTGAGCAAACATGCTAAAGTTGTTGTTGTTCTAACCCGCCCAAGAGGTTACCGGAAAGGAAAGTTAAAGAATACAGGTCTGATAAAACTTGCTTTCAGAAAACATCCGGAATTTTTGAAGGCCATGCTAAACCGGAATGTTGAATACAACAGGTCTCTGGATTTCTGCGATAAGATGGAGAAGGAAGGAAGGCTTTTTCTTATTGCCCCATCAGCTGAGTATGCCGTTGGACGAACCGAAAGGAATTTTAAAAAACGGGCAGATTTGTATTATTATGGCTACAATTTAATCAGTGAGCAGTTTGAAACCTTGAAGGACTTTTTAAAATAAGTTAGCTATCCCTTCCAAATTTTTCCTTTGTTACATCTGGTAAAACGCTAACCAGCGCTGTTGAATAGACTCCTGGCATTGACTAACCTGCAGAAGGAACTTACCCTGAAATCAGATCAAAAACGGGTAAAAATGTTGACAATTTTGCTTCACATCCAGCAGTTTTTCCGTAATTTGCACCTATGAATCGAGCCATCATCATCACCAAATTAATTTTCATTTTTTGCATTGCGGGACTTCCTACGAGTGGTCAGCAGCGCTATACTCCATACGATGACCTTCCTGGAATGATTAAAAGCCATAAACCGGCTTACTATTACCATTTCCCTTCCTGGGCAAAGATGTTGTATGATTACCCGGTAAATTATTACGAAGTTGTCGGCAACTGGGAAAAGTCAGCGACAGACCAGGGTGAAAACCATGATGCCGTTACCCGATATTTTAAGCTTTGGCGGCGGAACGTGGAACCTTTTGTACGCGAAGACGGTGCAATTCAATTACCGGATCTTGACCAATATTATCGCGACCAGAAGGCTTTACAACTCGCAGCTTCAAAAAATGAGGAAAAAAATATAAAATCCCGTTCCGGCTGGTCATTCCTGGGTCCGAAAGAAACTTTCTGGCTCAACGAATCGGGGTCCTCACAAACGCCAAAATCGTGTCCGTGGCAGGTAAATGTCTATTCTTTTGATGTTTCTGCTTCCGACAATAATATTTTATATTGCGGGACGGAAACCGGGTTTGTTAACAAAACTTCCGATCAGGGAATAACCTGGCAACTGGTGGCTCCGGGATATTATTTCGGGGGAGCTGTTACCGCAACAGTCATTCATCCAACCAATCCCGACATTGTTTACATGGCTGCAGGCAACCAGGTTTATAAAACTGCTGATGGCGGAATTAGCTGGACACCACTATTGGAAACGGATGCGCTTTTTAATGCCAACCGCATGAAAATTGATCTGTCAAACCCAGATAAGATTTTAGCCGCAGCCGATAATGGGGTTTATATCAGCACCAATGGCGGGCTGAGTTGGGAAAAGAGTTGGGACCTGCAATCGTATGATGTCGAAATAAAACCAAACAATCCAAACACCATTTTCGCGCTGACTGCCATGAGTGGAAAATTCTCCATCATTATTTCGACTGATGGAGGTGTTTCATTTTCGCCTGATACCAGTTTCCCTTCTGATATTGCCGATGCAAGTGGTGGATTGCTTGCCGTTACACCTGCAAGCCCTGATTTTTTGCTGGTGTTGATGCTCAGTTCAGATAATACGCCTTACCTCTATAAGCGCACTTTTGGTATTGGCAACTGGATTCTGGCAGCCACCGGGCAAACAAGCGTTTTTCCGATGAACAACGGACAGGGTTATTTCGATCTGGTTCTTGAAATATCGCCCGTCAATCAAAACCTCATTTTTGCTGGAACCACAACGCTTTACAAGACTACCAACGGAGGTCAGAATTTTACTGCCATTGGGGGTTATTCAGGTGCTTTTTCCATCCATCCCGACATTCAGGATATGAAGCTACTTCCCAACGGAAATACCTGGGTTGCCACAGATGGTGGAATGACCCTGACCACCGATAACTTTTCGGGGACAAACAACTATTATTCACGTAATAACGGCCTTATTGGTTCTGATATGTGGGGATTTGACCAGGGCTGGAACGAAGATGTTGTGGTGGGCGGACGATACCACAACGGAAATACTGCGTTAGCCGATTTTTACCATCCCAAAGCTTTACGCATGGGTGGCGCTGAATCGCCCACCGGCTGGGTGCTCCAGGGCAAAAGCCGTCATGTTGCCTTCGACGACCTGGGTAATGGCTGGATTTTGCCTCAAACAGCAGAAGGCCATCCAGAAGGGCGTTTTATTTTTAGCAAATTTCCCAATATGGATGAATACGGCGGACGGCGGGGAAACATGGTTTTTCATCCGAATTATTACGGAATCATTTATCTTGGCGAAGGAAATGGTTTCTGGAAAAGTACCGATATGGGAGTGACCTGGGATTTGTTGAATGATTTTGGTCAAAGGGTGCGATACCTGCAAATCAGTTTCAGCAATCCGGAGGTGCTTTATGCGGATGTGGTAAACAAAGGATTATACAAAAGTGAGGATGGTGGCCAAACCTGGATGTTGAAGCCGTCACTCACAGGAGGGCAATATGGCACCTCTTACTGGAAAGGGAAAACCTTTATTTCGGTATCGCCCTGGAATGAAAATGTGATTTACGCCTGTCTGCAAAACGGGACGTGGTCGGCAGACCTTGGTAAAATATTCCGCTCTTCCGATGGTGGCGATACCTGGGAGGACTGGAGCGGCAGCCTTTCGGAATATACAAAATGCATGGCCATTCAGCCAACCGCTGAAGGACAGGAACTGGTGTATCTGTTTACCAATGCCATGAGCGGGCATCCCGCAAAGGTGTATTTCCGGTCTACGGGAATGAACGATTGGGAGGTTTACGCTGATGATTACCCCGCCGGGATGCATGTAAACATGGCGCTTCCGTTTTTCAGGGACAGCAAATTGCGGTCAGCCGGAAATGCTGGTGTTTGGGAATCTGACTTGGTTGAGCCAGAATTTTTCCCGGTGATCAATCCCTGGGTCGAAAAGCCTTTTTACGACTGCATAGCCGACACTGTTTTCCTTGATGACCATTCTATTTTGAACCACGAGGGTGCAAGCTGGCTATGGACGATCACTCCGGCGCCGGAATATATCAGTGATGCAAATATCCGTAACCCAAAGGTAGTTTTGGGAAATCCCGGTACTTACGATGTGAGCCTTACGGTTACAAAGGCTGGTGTAAGTTACATTAAATCAATTCCTGCCATGATTACTGCCACCACCTGCCCAAGCATCGAAGATTGTAACAATCCTGCACAACTGCCCAAAGACATCTGGCAACTTTTGTATGTTGACAGCCAGGAAACAGGTTATCCGGGATTAGCCACCATGTCGTTTGATAACGATCCGGCCACTATCTGGCACACCCGCTGGAGCAACGGCACCGATCCATACCCTCACGAAATTCAGATAGATCTTGGTGAAACCTACAAATTGTACAAATTTACTCTCTTGAACCGCCAGGATGGCGAAAACGGCCGAATCAAAGCGTATGAATTGTACATGAGTGAAAACCCCCTGGAGTGGGGGACACCCGTGAGTAACGGTGAATTTGAAAATACCGCAGCCCCGCAAACCATTGTTTTTAATGAGGCAATCTTTGGCAGGTATTTCCGGTTGAAAGCACTTTCAGAAGTGAACGGGAACGAATGGGCATCTGTAGCCGAATTTAGTTTTGTGGGTTGCACCGATCTAACTTTTGGAACAAACGAAAAAACAGCAGGTAACCTTCTGAACGCATTCCCGGTTCCAACTTCCGGGCTGATAACGGTTCCGCTCCCTGAAGCACAAAGCTTCAGCTACGCCATTTTCTCTTCTTCAGGGCAACAGTTAATGCAAGGGAAAATCGAAAATCCAGAGGATATTTTTTCATTGGATCTGAGTGAGCATGTTTCCGGAGTTTATTTCATCAGTTTGATGGATGAATCCGGCAGGGTTTTCAGGGTTAAAGTCTTAAAAGAATAGAGTACTTAAATTTGGTTGACAGAGATCGCCGTTCCTTAAGCAAACCCGCTCTGACAATGGAAAATCAGAATTATTTTTCGTTAAAAAAGCAAAACTGGCAAAAGCATAAAAACCCACCTAATGATTGGGATTAATGGAATTTTAGAAAAGTCCAAATAACATGATGGCGAAAAATACCCATACAAAACCATAGACAAGGTTTCCACATTCTTCGGTTTTCTTTTTCATCGAACGTCCTTGTTCTAACCAATCTTCGTCGCAACTAACTGTGTTCATTTTACAAAATTATTTAAAAGTGATTAAAAATAATGTGGCTTAAATCTGCTTAGGTCAAATGCCAGTTAAACAAAACATTTAAACTGAGCTTCAATGAATTACAACAATCTTATCAAATTCAAATTTTGCTTATCCGAAAACAAAGGTAGACAATTCCGGTTCAACTTTCAATTTCAATTAAATAAAAGCTGGAAATAAAATAGATTTTAAGAATTACTTCAAATTAAAACAATCATCCCGCTAAACCTATCCTGCTTGTTTTCAATTATAATAGTATAAATTCCACGTAACAAATGCCCCACCGGAATGATGGCCTGCACATTACCAGCCGGCATGGTTTTGCTGAATCGTAATAAACCGGCATTATCAAAAAATGAAATTGTGTAAGGCTGGTCGTCAAATGGAAGATTAATGTAGACCTGGGCTTTTGCCGGATTTGGATAGCAAAGTATGGCAGGCTTACTCTTTTCAACCTGATCAACAGAAACCGTCGAAATCATTTTAAGGATTGTTCCGCCATCACCAACAATAAAGCCGGTATTTCCGATCAATTTCAGGTCTTCTAACCTGTTGTTGCCGATATTCGGATTCAAAGTTTCCCAGGTTTGGCCACCATCCTGCGATTCGGCAAGAAAAGCATTATCGCCGGCAACAACTCCGAATGAACCATTAAAGTCAATGCAAGTCAAGGGCTGCGGGAAACTCAGCGCTTCCCAGGCATTGTTGCCCCAGCCTCCGAAAGGAGCCAGAAAACCACCCCCTGGGACGAAATAATCGCCAACAATAAAACCATGGTTTTCATCGGTAAATTTTGCTGCACGGGCAACACCTTCGTAAAACACACCGCCCCAGGTTGGATAAAAATTCTGGTAATCCCATGTTTGCCAGTCGAGGGTATAGCCGATCAGTGGTTGAAAAACAGAGTTCCATCCCACGACGATTCCCATATTTGCGTTTACCATCGAGGCTCCAAAAAATGTGCTCATGTAACCATCGTTCACCACGGTCCATGTTTCACCAAAATCGCTGGTTACAATAATGGCGTTGGTTTGGCCGGTTATAACTCCCCTTCCTGAAGCCACGTCAAAACTGATGTCCAGCAAATCGTACTCAACATTGGGAATAGAAATCTGCTGCCAGGATTGTCCCTGATCCAACGAAAGCAAAATCGTTCCCAGTTCCCCCACAGCAAAAACTCTTTCATCGCTGGCAAAAGCAACGCCACGCAAATCTGACGAAACGCCCAATGCAACAGGAATCCAGTTCACACCACCGTTTGCTGTGGAAATAATAGCCCCCGCATCACCAACAGCTACGCCGGTTTCGATGGAGATGAAATCAACACTATTCAGGTTTTTGATGGTTCCGGATTCGGAAAGCTGCCAATAATGTTGCGGAAAGATTGGAGAACCAATGAAAATCATCAGTACCAAAAGCATTAAACAGGTTTTCATGTTTTGTTATTTTTTTGACGAAATTACGATTTTTATAAAAGACCATCTGTCACATTTTTTCATGACAGCCCAAAATAAATTTCAAAGCTCCAAAGTACATGATTTATTTAGCCTGCAAATGTGGATATAGTATTGCTGGACAGCATCATAAAATGTAAATATCCTCCTCCTTTTGGTGGATATAGACACGTGTTTTGCGGGTTTGTGAAGTAAGAATATCCCAAATCGGTGTGGTTGGTCTAAAATGGTAAAAGTTGTCAATTCTTATAAAAGGCTGGAGAATGGGGAGCCGGCAACCCAGCATAAAATCTGCCTGTCAATTTCTGACTTTAATTTTTTTATACCGACAAACATTATAGTTTCCAAATTGTTAAGCCAAAATGAAATTTCTGAAATATTTAATTTCTTTGTAGCAAAATTTAGGCTTTTGTTAACCGGATATCTTAAAAAATGAAATAACATGACAGAACAGAGTAATTTGCTTAAAACAACTGCCCGTCTTATCGTTGCCACCTTTGTTGTAGTGGTTTTGGTTGTAGGAAAATCATTTTTGGTACCCTTA
>CAIYZW010000339.1 GCA_903930725.1 uncultured Bacteroidota bacterium | reverse complement strand
TCCCAATGTCCAATGTAGAATGAAGAATGAAAGAAGATCATCATGAAAAAACTCAATATTGCTGTAATGGGCTGCGCCGGAATCGCGCTTCGATCAATGATTCCGGCGATAAAAGCTTCACCGGAATGGAACCTGGTTTCCGTTGCCAGCCGAACAAGAGAAAAAGCTGAACAATTTGCCGGCAAATTCGATTGTGAAGCGGTTGTTGGATACGAAAACCTGCTTCATCGCGATGGTATTGATGCCATCTATCTCCCTTTGCCAACTGGGCTTCATGACGAATGGATCAATAAATGTCTGAATACAGGCAAGCATGTACTTGCCGAAAAATCAATAGCAGCAAATTATCATTCAGCAAAGACGATGGTGTTAGCGGCACAGTCGAAAAACCTGGTACTAATGGAGGATTTTATGTTTCAGTATCACAGCCAGCACCAGTTTGTTTTTGAAATGCTGCGGAATAATGAAATTGGCGAAATACGTGTTTTCAGGGCGAATTTTGGCTTTCCACCTTTACCAAAAACTGATTTCAGGTATGATGATGCCGTTGGTGGAGGTGCACTTTTGGATGCCGCCGGCTACACCGTGAGAGCTACACATTTTATTTTGGGTGATGATTTTGTGGTGAAAGCGTCGAATCTGTTTATTGATCCCGAAACCGGAACAAATATTTTTGGCGGGGCTTTTCTTACCAACACCAGGGGAATCAGTGCGCAGCTTGGCTTTGGCTTCGATAATTTTTACCAGTGCAACTATGAAATCTGGGGAAGCATAGGAAAAATTATCGCCGACCGGGCATTTACACCAAAGGTGGATTTCAGCCCGACGATTATCGTCGAAAAACAAGGCGAAAGGCAGGAATATCAAATGAAACCCGACAATCATTTTATTGGCTCACTCAACGAGTTCCATCGGGCGATAACTGAACATGATGCCGAAAAACATTACCGCGATGTGCTGCTTCAAAGCAAAACTTTGGAGGATATCAGGAATTTTTCGGCAAAATAAAATTAATTTTACCCCGACAGGGACTCAAACTCTGTCAGAGGTTTTTGTCTTAATATAGTATTCATTTCAATTGAGGAAATCCTGATCATGTCGAACATTCCACATATTTCAATCATCAGCCCGGTTTATGGCGCTGCTGCGCTACTCGATGAACTGGTTAAACGAATTAAGAAGTCGGTAAGCCAAATTACACAGGATTACGAAATCATCCTTGTCGAAGACCACGGCCCCGATGATTCCTGGAAAATTATTCAGGAAATTTGTAAAAAAGATGAGCAGGTCGTTGGCATCAGGCACAGCCGCAACTTTGGCCAGCAATACGCGCTAAACTGCGGCCTCGACCATGCCTGTGGCGAATGGATTGTAACGCTCGACTGCGATTTGCAGGATCGCCCCGAAGAAATCCCGGCCATGTACAACAAAGCCAAAGAGGGTTTCGACATTGTATTGGCAAGCCGCCAAAACCGGCAGGATGACTTCCTGAAAAAGATGTTTTCACGGATTTTTTACCGTGTTTTGAGCTATCTCACCGACACAGATTTGGATGCTTCGATTGCCAATTTTGCGATCTACAACCGCAAAGTTGTTGATGCTCTAAAAAGCATGAACGATTATTACCGTTATTATCCAACGATGATCCACTGGATTGGCTTCAAAATGGCCAAACTCGAAATACAGCACGCAAGCCGCGAGGATGGCAAAAATTCGTCGTACAACTTCAAAAAACGGCTTACCCTGGCCTTCGATACCATCATTTCGTTTTCTGATAAACCTTTGCGCTTAACTGTAAAACTCGGGCTTTTGATTTCGCTCATCTCAACCATTTTTGCAGTTTTACTCATCGTTCTCTATTTTCTCGACGAAACCTCCGTTTCGGGCTGGAGCAGCACTTTTGCTTCGCTCTGGTTTTTGTCGGGATTGATGATTACCATTTTAGGGATGGTAGGAATTTATGTTGGTAAAATTTTCGAAAATGTGAAGGGTAGGCCGACGTATATTGTTGGGGAGAAACTTAACTATAAGCATTAACAGATATTTCCAAACCAAAACTTCATCAAAACCTGCAATGAAAACATCCCTCCTCATCGGCTCAAACGGTTATCTCGGAAGGCATCTTTCGGTATTTCTCGATCACAACAATTTCAAAAACCAGAATTTTGACATTCATCCTGCCGGATTTGAGGGGTTAAATAATTACCGGCAATTTGATATCACCGACAAAATTTCATTTCAAAATCTTGATGCAAACGTTGATTTTATCTTTCTGTTTGCCGGCCTCACCGGAACTGCCGATGGTTTTGACAAATACCAGGATTTTGTAAAAGTTAACGAAATCGGCCTGCTAAATCTATTCGACTGGATGCGCTCATCCGGATGTAAGGCAAGGATCATTTTTCCTTCAACACGCCTGGTTTACAAGGGACGTAAAAATTACGCACTTAAAGAAGACGATGCCAAAGAAACCAAAACAATTTACGCCCTCAACAAACTCGCCGCCGAAAATCTCCTTTGGATGTATCAAAATGCTTTCGGGGTAAATTATACTGTTTTCAGGATTTGCGTGCCTTACGGGAACCTTTTCGGAAACACTTATTCTTACGGAACCATCGGTTTTTTCTTAGATAAAGCCACCAAAAATCAAGACATTGTTTTATTTGGCGATGGCTCCATCAGGCGCAGTTTTACCCATGTTGCCGACATCTGCAATACAATTTATTATGCCATTTTACATGAAGATTCAGAAAATCAGATTTATAATATTGGTGGCGAAAACCTGAGCTTGCTTGCGGCTGCTACTTTGGTTGCTGATAAATTTGGGGTTGGAATTAATTTTATGCCCTGGCCTGAGATGGCTTTAAAACTCGAATCGGACGACACCGTTTTTGATGATTCAAAGCTACGTTCGCTGATAAATCCATCCCGAAAATTTGATCTTCAAAACTGGCTGGCGAGCTTTTAAAGATTATCGCGAAAAAATATTATATTTCAGAATGCAGTAAATAGCCCTGAAGCCGTCGCGCCAGTTGATTTTCTTGCCTTCCTTATAGGTCCGGCCGTAATACGAAATTCCTACTTCATAAATCCGGATTCCTGAAACCCGCCCAATTTTTGCGGTTACTTCCGGTTCAAAGCCAAATCGTTTTTCCTTCAAAACTAATTTTTTAACAATCTCTGCCCTGAAAAGCTTGTAGCAGGTTTCCATGTCGGTGAGGTTGAGATTTGTAAACAGGTTGGAGGTAAACGTGAGCAGTTTGTTCCCGATCGAATGCCAGAAAAATAAAATCCGGTGCGGCTGATGTCCAACAAAGCGGGAGCCGTAAACCACATCGGCCATGCCTTCGATGGCAGGTTGAAGCAACAGGTTGTACTCACGCGGGTCGTATTCGAGATCGGCATCCTGGATGATGATAAATTCGCCGGTGGCTTCTTTGATTCCCTTGTGAATAGCTGCACCCTTGCCCTGATTGGGTTTTTGACAGATTAATCTGATGGAAGTTTCCGGGTTACCAGAAACGAATTTTTCCACAATCTCAACAGTTGCATCCGTTGAAGCATCATCAATCACCAGAATTTCCTTTTTATAATCCATCAAAAGATTAACAGCCAAAACCTTTTCGAGTATCAGTCCAATAGATGACGCCTCATTGTAGGCCGGAATAATTATGCTAAGTAATTTTTTCATCGTCTATTCCTGAAAATACATTCGTTTTACCCTTTTCGAAATTCCGGTAAGAATTTCATACGGGATCGTTTCCATTTCTTTAGCCAGATCATTGATGGACCGGTCGTTACCAAAAACGATCACCTCATCGCCTTCTTTGACATTGAGGCCGGTAACGTCGGCCATGCACATATCCATACAAACATTCCCAACAATGGTTACCATTTTTCCGGCAATCAGCAAATGGCCTTTGCCATTGCTCAGCAAACGGCTTAAACCGTCGGCATAGCCGATAGGAATGGTGGCAACGGTGATGTCGTGATCGGCCTTGCCGGCGCGGTTGTAACCAATTGTTTCACCTTTTTTAATATTCTTGAGCTGCGAAATGGATGAGCGAAGTGTGCTTACATTTTCCAGATCGCACTGTTCCTGAGGCATAGGCGAAATCCCATACATGCCAATGCCAAGCCTGACCATCTCAAACTGAGCATCAGGAAAATTGCTTACGCCTGCCGTGTTAAGTACATGACGCAAAACAGAATAACCCAATTTTTCGACCATTTTGGAACTTACAGTTTCAAAAAGGCTGATCTGGCTTTCGGTAAATTCCTTTTGATCTAAATCTTCACTTGCAGCCGGGTGCGTAAAAATACTCTGAACATAAAGCCTGCTGTTTTGCAG
>CAIYZW010000338.1 GCA_903930725.1 uncultured Bacteroidota bacterium | reverse complement strand
GTCCCAATTGGTGCCAATCATGTTCAGTGGTTTTCCTGAATCGTCGGGCTGAACGGTGGCAAGCGCTCTTATATTATGAACCGACCCATCGGGCCAAAGTACCCTGAATTCGGTATCAAATTCCATGTTGCTTTTTATTGCTTTAAGGATTTCATCATCGCTTTTTGCCAGATCGTCGGGATGAACCATTGCCTGCCGGGCTTCAAATGCACTGTCGAACATATCAGGTGTAATTCCGTAAAGCCGGAACATCTGCTCATCCCACGAAAGCTTGTTGCTGGCAATGTGGTAATCCCATATACCAACACCACCTGCTTTAGTGGCAAAGGCCAGACGGGCGGCAGTTTTTTCCATAGCCCCTTTTTGAATTATCGAAGTAAGTTTTGCCTTCCAAAGCGTGAAAGACAAGAAAAGCCCAAAACCTAATATTGTAAAACCATTTACCTGATTTGAAATGATGATATCCTGATTTATCTGTACGAGTGAGATGGCAAAATAAAAAAAGATAAACGAAACCATAAAAAACAACAAAGCAGTTAACGGGCGCATTAAAATGATCAACCCGGCAACAAGGCATGTCAGTAAAAATGGGGTTATGGCCGATGTTACCATCTGGTCGACAGAGGCTACCACAGCGCCAATAATGAGTATAAAAAAGGTGATCAGATTGATGCATACCCCCGCCATTTTATTGTTTTTCCTGACCCGGTACGAAAAGAAATAAAGCAGAATGTCAACAACCGAAAATGCCAGTACAATCACAACATGGCAGAGAATGATTGCAACGCGCCATTGGTATTCGATGCTTGTGGAGCTATCCAGCTTAAACCAGAACGTAATAATATGTATTAAGCTTAAAGGAATAATTGCAAACGAAATATAAAAAATCCGGAGCATGTTCTCATGCCGGATTTCAAGATGAGCAATTTCTCTTTCGGCAGGTGTAAGCTTGAAAAAATCAATAATTTGCCTGATGAATTTCATATAAATAATTTAAGATTCGATGTAGTCTATCATTTCGGATACAGAAAACTGCCAGGTTGCACTTAGCTGCTTGTTTTTCAGCAACTCTTCAGCCTTTTGGCGAAGGATTTCGGTGGTTGATTTGTTACCGGTATTTTTTTTCATGCGTTTGGAATTGTGAAAATGAATGTACTGCCTTCATTGGGAGTAGATTCTACCCAAATCTTCCCGCCATGTTTTTCGATAAATTCTTTGCACAGGATAAGCCCCAAACCAGTGCTGGGTTCTCCTTCGGTACCCTGGCGGCGGGTGTTCGCACCCAAACGGAACAAATTTGAAAGTAGATCAGCGCTCATTCCGATACCGCTGTCTTTTACGGATATTTCGACCGAATCACCTTCGCCGGGACTTGATGAGATCGTAACATTTCCATCAGTTGGAGTAAACTTTATGGCATTTGAAGTCAGGTTGCGGATGATGGTCTGAAGCATGTTAAAATCGGCAAAAACTTCCTGTTCATCAGGTATTTCATTAATTAATGTAATAGATTTATTCCTGGCCGAATCGGCTGCTATGGTAAAATTATCTGTAATTAAAGCTTTTAAACCAAATACCTGCGGATTAAACTCAACATATCCACGCCGCATTCGCGACCAATCGAGCAGATTATTAAGCAAGTTAAAGGTGTTGCGTGCAGTGTTGCTAAGGTCCTGCATCATTTCCTTTTTCAGTTCCGGCGATAAGCCCCCGGAATCATGGGCCATTATTTCGGAAAGTGTCATTAATCCGGATAAAGGACTTCGGAGGTCGTGGGCGATGATAGAAAAGAATTTATCTTTTTCGGAGTTGAGCCTTTCTAATTCACTTCTTTGCCAGCAAATTTCGAGATGCGTTGATACTCTTGCCAAAATTTCTTCGGCCTGAAAAGGTTTATTGATATAGTCGACTCCGCCAACTGTAAAGGCTTTTACAACATTAACGGTTTCGCCCATGGCGCTGATAAAAATAACCGGTATGTCTTTTAAAACGGGGTTTTCCTTTAACCGGCGGCAAACTTCAAAACCATCAATATCAGGCATCATGAT
>CAIYZW010000337.1 GCA_903930725.1 uncultured Bacteroidota bacterium | reverse complement strand
TTTCTTTGTATCTCAACAAAAGTTAAGATGATTTTACTCGGTATTGATATTGGAAGTTCCTCCATCAAGGTAAATCTCGTTGATGGAGAAAAAGGAATCTCGCTGGCAAGTGCCTCTTATCCACTTGTAGAAATGGAGATAATTTCCAAACAAAGCGATTGGGCTGAACAAGATCCTGAAATGTGGATGAACAACCTTTTTCAGGCACTCGAAATAGTGAAGGCTAAAGTTGGGGGCCGTTTTCAGGAAATTGGCGCTATTGGAATGACCTAACAGATGCATGGGCTTGTAGCCATTGATAAAGATGGAAAACTTATCCGTAATTCCATCATCTGGTGCGATAGCAGGGCTGTTGGAATCGGTGAAAAAGCTTTTGCAGATTTGGGAGAAGAATTTTGCCTCAGCCATTTGTTAAATTCCCCGGGAAATTTTACTGCCTCTAAACTTCGTTGGATAAAACTTTTTGAACCCGAAAACTTCGGGCGAATCTATAAAATTATGTTACCCGGCGATTACATTGCCTACCGCCTAACGGGTGATATCACCACCACCGAATCGGGCTTGTCCGAAGGCATTTTCTGGGATTTTAAAGTAAACGATGTTTCCGACAAATTGCTAGCTTACTATGGCTTTGATCGAAATATTTTGCCAACTTTAGTCAAAACTTTTTCCGAACAAGGCCGTGTGTCGGCTGAAATGGCCGTAAAACTTGGGATAAAGGCAAGTACTCCGGTCAGTTACAGGGCAGGTGATCAGCCAAACAATGCTTTTCGGTTTTCCAGCAGTTTGTCGGGATTAATGTAGCGCCTTACTATGCGCCCCGCATTTTCGAAAGCATGGGAGCCGGTAAAGATACCTCGCTGATGCAGACCGTTGTGATGGGCCTTGTAAACGTAATTTTTACTGTTGTAGCTATTCTTACTGTTGACAAATGGGGAAGAAAGCCTTTGTTGATGGTTGGTTCGGTTGGAATGGCCATCGGCATGTTTGCCATTGCTGGCCTGGCATTTTTTGAGGTGATTGGAATCAGTACACTGGTATTTATCATCATTTATACCGCATCTTTTATGATGTCGTGGGGGCCAATCTGTTGGGTGTTAATCTCCGAAATTTTTCCCAACAAAATTCGTGGTCGCGCAGTAGCTGTTGCTGTTGTAGCGCAATGGGCAGCAAACTATTTTATCTCCTCAACCTATCCTTCGATGATGGAATTCAGTGGAACAGCCACTTACGGATTTTATGGAGTGATGAGCCTGATCTCTTTTATTTTTGTCTGGAAAATGGTTCCCGAAACCAAAGGCAAAAGCCTGGAAGAAATCGAAAATATCTGGACGAAAGCTTAGAAAAAGACTATTTGAATTTTTAGGGGCTTCGGGAATATTTTCCGGAGCCTTTTTTTCGTCTCTTGCCATTTATCTGGAAGCCATCATAAAAAATCTGTAGTGCTCAAAACCGAAATCCAACCCCCTCTCCTACCTCAAAATAAGCGTGTTATCAGGATTTTGCTGCAACATATAGAAGATAAATTTCAAAAAAAAGCCCTGCCAAATGAAT
>CAIYZW010000336.1 GCA_903930725.1 uncultured Bacteroidota bacterium | reverse complement strand
TAGCTCAAGGCGTCTTTTCTGAATAAATTGTCCATAAACATAATTTAATGTTTTAGTGTTTATTGAGTAACAAGACAAAGCTAAGAAAAATATGTCCATCCAAAATTAATCCTTACAAATTCAAATGACAATATTGTAACCAATATCTGGAACATATAGATAATCAATGGGATAACTTCAATGTAGAATGAGTATAAATTTTTTTGATAGCCTTGATACGACGATATTGCATTTTGCTCCAACAACCTCAGATGCCTTTTTACTTTCTGAATGATTAAAAAAATCCATCAAATTCACAAAAAACAGCTATCCTTGTAAAAACAAATTTTCGATGAAAAATCTAATCAGCAACAAGCTAATACTGGCGTTAACATTGGTGCTTGGCGTTATTCTTTATTCGTGTACCGAGGATTCAATCGTTGATCCCGGCATTGATTACCGCGAAAAATTCCTTGGTACCTGGACAGTTGAAGAATCATGCATCAGGTTAAATTATGAGGTGGCAATTGAGGCCGATTCGACTGATGATAAACGGGTTTTGCTTTACAATTTTGCTTTTATGGGCCAGGAATTTAACCCGGCTTATGGTTTTGTTAGCGGAGGTACAGTAAATCTGCCACAGCAATCCATCGGCGATGGCTGGGAAATTAAAGGAAGCGGCACGTTGCAAAGTGACAACACCATTATCTGGACCTACTATATCGAAATTGGCGCCAACGGCTCCAACTGCCAGGCCAATTTTCAGCATTAAAAAAATGAGGGGGTAAAAAACGGATTGTTTAAAAAAAGGTTTCACCATTTTGAAAAGATGAAACCTTTAAAGACGAATTCCTGCGAGGTCTGTAAGATTCGTGGTTAACTCAAATTCAAAAACTACCACTCCTCACTGTCTTCGAGTTTGATTTCGTAAAGATCGTTCTCGTTCAGTCCGTGCCATTTGCAGCCTTTTTTGGTACAGATATAAAAATCAATGAGTTTGGTTCGTGCGCTTATCGAAATTTTGGCTGCAGGAGATCCGCATTTACCACACGATTTTTCGCTTTCGATAAGTGTTTTATCGCAATGCCAGCATTTTAAATCTTTTACAACTTTGTCTTCGGGAATAAAAACGGTTGATTTTGAAGTAAAAGCATTTAAGTAAGGGCTTAACATCAAAAAGCCTTCTTCGTCGTTTACGATTTTAAGTTTAAGCATTTCATTCTCAATCAAACTTTTACGGCAATGCGGGCAATAGGCCATTAAAAAAGTTCCTGTCTCGAGAAACTCGGCTGAATCCTGTTCATTTTTAACTACAGGATCGGGTGATGTCCTTAAATCGAGGTTTTTGGGATATTCTCGGCCACGAAAACCGTATTGCTGATACAATCGCCTGAGTGCCAACGAAAGATCTTCGAATTCGATGGCGTGATTTTTACAACCATTACGGGAACAAATACTTACCCTGCCGCCCATATCTAAATTAAAATCTACCATTGGAGCATCACAGGCAGAGCAATTAAACCGTGTTGGCAAATGTTCCCTGCAATGTGGGCAATAGAAATCGGCCAATGCATCGTTTTTGATTTCTATTTCGCAGGCATGACTATAACTTCCATAAATGGAGCTTAACCAAACAAGCCCTTTTTGATCGCCACTTTTAATGATCATGCCAATACTTGGCTCATTATCAACCTTTTTGGTGTGATCCATCAGACTTTTTCCGCAAGCCGGGCATTTTACAAAAATTGTTATGAAGTTGTACATGTGATGAAATATTTGCTGATTTGTTCGATATTTTTTTTGCTTACAATATTAGCGAATTTTAATAAAAGAGAAATGTTCCCGGAATATTATTAAAAGTTCTTTTCCAGAAATTACATTAAATTATTCATATTCAGCTTATTATTAGCGAAAATGATTTTTGCAGGATTTGATTTGTCCTTCCCGTAGAAATTAGCAATCAAAAACTTACTCCAGCGAGATGAACGAAATACGTTTTCGGCCGTCCATTTTTACCACCAAAGGTTTTTCGAAACGCACATGTTTGAAATATTTGGTTTTGCGGATCAATGGCTGATTATCGAGAAGATTGTATTTGATGTAACTGCGCGAAAGTTCCGGCTGCACCGTAAAATAGCCAACATTCATCGAAGTTACATTATGAAAAAAATGCGATCCGGAGGAAGCATCCAGCGGGAAACCTTCAAAACTTGTTTCGACAATAATTTTGGCATTTGATATCTGCGGCCAGTTTACCGGAATTCCAATCCACTGGTCACGGGTACCCCAGCGTCCGGGGCCTATCAAGACATATTTTCGTTTTTCGTTGAACATAATCAGGTTCAGATCGTCAATTTCGTGAGCCATTTCAACGGTTTTCGTTTTGTCGAACAAGTCTTTGTCAATGTAAATTACATCGTACAAATCTTCGATAACCCCATTACCCATGCCTTTATCCGAAAAAAGTATCACCTTTTCGAGGTCAACTTTTTCCATGTCAATTTCATAATCTTCGGCATTGCCCAATAATGGCTTTATCTGGAGCAGGTAAAATGAAGCTTTATGGTCGGCATCTTTATTAAGATCAACCGCAAACTCGATTTCCACCGGAGAACCAAGCGCTTCTTTAACCACATCAAGCACAAACTCGATGGTTTTGGCCAAAGGAACGTAGTTGTATTTTAAGATATTGGCAAAGTTTACAATGCGCGGCCCGGTTTGGCTTAGTCCCGGGTTAATGGTGTTGTTTTCGGGATTGTAAACCGATGCACAATGTTTTAAAGTGCCCTGTCTTTCGGCATCATCAATATCAAGCCGGCACAATCCGGCAGTATCGCCTTCGAGGAGGTTTATTTCGGTCTTTTTCAAATCAACAGCAAAAAAGTTGACCTGCGAGTTTTTATACTGGTCTTTTGGCGAATTGATTTCGACATGCGGATATTTTGGCGAAAACCGATAGGCTTTTTCGCCTTCAACCACATATTTCCCAAGTCCTAAGGCGGCAACAGCGAATCCTTCTTCGGGCTTCATGTGCGAAAACGGGTAATAATTATACGACTGCGCAACGCCGCTGATGTGTGGATAAAAAACATCGCCATATTGATTTCCAACAACTTCCTGAATTACAACTGCCATTTTTTCTTCTTCAATTTTATAACTGACGGCCTTGATATAATCCCTCGCCATTTTAGAAAAAACTGAAGCATAAACCAACTTTATTGCATCCATGGTTTGCTTGAGCCGCTCGTTGGGATCGGGGTGGCAGTTGGGCAGAAGGTAGGTTTCGAAAATCCCTGCAAAAGGCTGCATCAGCGAATCTTCAAAAAGCCCCGACGACCTTATTGCTATTGGCTTTTTGATGAGTTCGAGGATAACTTTTAATTTTTTAATCAAGGTTTCGGTAAGTTGCCCTTCTATAAAAATCTCCTTAATTTTTTCATAATCGGGTTCATTATAAACACGGTCGTACAAAGCATTCCGCTCCATAAAATATTCAAATTCCTCGGTGCCGATGACCGAAGTTTTTGGAGCACGAATGTTTATGTTTGGAATAAGTTCCGAAAAATCGTAATTATAAATGAGTGTGTTTATAAAAGCAAGTCCGCGTCCTTTGCCGCCCAGCGAGCCGGATGTAAGGAGAACCACGTTGCTTTCGTCGGTTATTGCGTTTCGTTCGAAAGGAATGATTTTGCCTTTATCCTGCTCATTTCTGAATTTTTGAATAACGTTGATAAGATATTCGCGGAGGCTATTCGGGCTTTTAAAATCGGTGACTTTGTGGGGATTAATGATTTTGGCAACCTGGATTTCGCCCCGGGCCATGAGCCACAGCGAAAAATGGTCGCGCTTGGCATGATAAATCAACGATTCGTCGGGGATGGTGTTGAGTGAACGTTCAAACTCGCGGAGCGTTTTGGCCACGGCAATCTGAGCTCCTTTTTTATCGCGGTAAATAAAATTCCCAAAACCCAGATAGTGCGTGATAAAACTTTTGAAATCCTGTTCCAGCATTTCGGAATCCTTGTTTATAAAACTTGCACGCAGCTTGT
>CAIYZW010000335.1 GCA_903930725.1 uncultured Bacteroidota bacterium | reverse complement strand
GTCATGGATTTCCTGTTCGGCAAGTTTTTTCTCAGTAATGTCTATATTCACTCCTGTTAAGGCGATTAAAGTATCTCCGTCATATTCGGGGACAATGTTGTTTTGCACCCATTTTATCTGACCACCGGGCATAATCAGGCGCAAGTCAACCGTTGCAGGTTTTCGGTTTTGATATATCTCTGCCAGTTTCTCATCAATCAGGTGTTTGTCGTCGGGATGCACCATTTTATCGAAGGCATCGTCAGGTACCTCTTTTCCATCGGGTTGTTGTTCGATTAGCAGGTAATAACTTTTCGACCACTTAACTTTGCCGGTTTTAAGATCGAATTCCCAGCTACCCATTTTAGCAATTTCCTGAGCATAATTTAGCTCCTCCTCGCTTTTTCTCAAGGCTACTTCGGCTTGTTTGCGTTCGGTAATATTCTCTTGCATTAGAACAATGTTCTCCGGTATTCCATTGCTGTCATTTAGAGGGAATCCGGTCGCTTTTAACGTAAGCGGAATATCCGGAAAGGCAGGATCAACATCATGGGGATTGTAATTGGAATCGGGGAAGGAGACAACTTCACCGTTTTTGATGCGGTCGAATAACTCTCCAAATCCCAGTTTTAATAATTGAGGATCATTAAATAACGAGTATCCTTCTGGAACATTAGTGCCGAAAAGATCATGGTGTGCCAAATTTGCTTGAATTGTATATCCATCAATATCCAGAATTTGAATAGACATCGGATTTTTTTCTATGATGTCCTGTAACCTTTTTTCAGCCTGTTTGCGTTCGGTAATGTCGTTGATTAAAACATGTCGTGCGCTCCGGCCATTATATACCAGCGATTGTGCTGTAATCTCAACAATTATTAATTCTTTGCTTTTCCTGATGTGCCTCCATTCGGTCTGCGAATTTTGGTTGTTTTTGGATAGTTCAACATCTTTCAATAGATCCGCAATGTCTTCGGCAGGACGAATATCTTTTAAGGTCATGCTCAAAAATTCATCTCTCGAATAACCGTAATGTGTTATTGCTGCCTGGTTTACTTCAAGAAAAGCAAGTGTTTCGATGTCGTAAATCCACATGGGCTGTGGATTATTGTAAAACAAAAGGCGGTATTTTTCTTCGCTGGCTATCAAGGCTTCCTCGGCGAGCTTACGTTCGGTAATGTCTCTAAAAACCCCGTAAGCGCCGATGTAGTTATTGTTTTCATCGAATTTGGGCGCCGAACTTACATGGATATATTTGGTATTTCCTTTTTTGGTAAGGATGCATAGATCGTAAGATTCGGTAAATCCTTTCTTTCGTTCACCCGTTTGACTTTTGATTTTTGATTTTTCGTCGGGATGTAAATAATCAAATAATGAGGAACCAACCAGTTGGTCTGTTTCAAATATTTTAGTGGCGGCAAGGTTAGAAAACTCAAAAACTTCGTCTTGATTTACGATGCCAATACCTTCGGCCTGAGATTGGATAATTGCCTGGAATTTTTTCTCGCTTTCCTGCAATGCCATTTCTGCATTTTTGCGCTCGGTGATGTCGCGGATGGTTACCAGGGTACCAAATTGGGTTCCGGTTTGGTATTTTGAAGCATTAAGCTCACCGATAAATGTAGTGCCATCGGCATGTTTCAACCGAAACTCGGCGTTTTTTATGTCATTGTCATTCTCCAGACAATCACCGAAAGCCTGAATTGCGCTGGTAATATCTGATTCGTCAACAAACCCGATGAAATTGCGACCGACCATGTCTTCGGGCGTAATCTGGAAAACAGATACCGATGCAGGTGATGCGTAAGTAATTAACCCGTTTGAGTCGGAAATGGCGATAAAGTCGCTGGTTTGCTCGGCAATGGTGCGGAACTTTTCTTCGCTTTCGACCAGATTTTGTTCGGCTCTTGCACGGTCGGTAACATCCCGGACAACAAAAACCATCCTTGTTGGTGTTCCGTCATCATCCCGCATTAACTCGGCATTTACCTCAATATCAAAAACTGTTAAATCAGCTTTTAAAGCCTTATAATTTCCAACCTTTGCGGCAATACCCTGGTGCATTCCGATAATTACAGCGTTGGCGCGCTCCCTGTCTTCGGCAATAATAAAGCTGTACACATTCTGACCAATCAGCTGTTCCATCTTTTCGTAGCCAAACATTGTTAAGGCTTTGGGTGAAGCGAAAAGAACAGTGCCGTTTAAATCGGCAATTGTAATATCGTCGGGCGAAGCATTGAGTATGGCTTTGTACAGCAATTCACTTTCATGAAGGGCTTCTTCGGCCTGTTTACGTTCGGTGATATCGCGTATGCTTCCGGCAATTTTTGCAGGTTTTCCGTCAATATCGAATAATATCCGTGAAGAAACAGAAACAGGTAGAACAGAACCATCTTTGTTTCGCAGCATTATCTCATAATCCGACAGACTCCCATGTTTAAATAATTCGGCAAAGTATTTATTCCGGTCGTCCGGATCAGCATAAATTCCTACCATCGATTTTCCAATCAGATCATTCCGGTTGTACTGACCTTTGGAGATGTTAAGGATTGAAGGACTAACCTCAAGAATTATTCCCTCGGGAGTTGCCTCGTAGTAAGTGTCCTGCATGGTTTCGAAAATGTTCCGGAATTTTTTCTCACTTTCCTGCAGGGTCATTTCGGCTTTTTTGCGGTCGCTGATATCGCGTTGGACAAACAGGATGCTTTCGGGATTGCCTTCGGAATTCCGCAGCAAGGTCGAATTCTGTTCGCTGTTGAAACGGGTGTTATCTTTTCGTATGGCAACATATTCGGTAATCAGTTGCGTAATTTCACCAGTAATCAATTTACGGATGTTACCGGCAATAGCTGCGTGGCTTGAAGGATCAATAAAATTAAATACCGGTAGCCCGATCAACGCGTCTTTTTCCTGGATAGAATAGCCGTACATGGAGGCTAATTTATCCGACATGAGCTGGAGTTTTCCGTCTAACGACAATGTTCCGATTCCATCGGGTGAAGCGGCAATAATGGCTTCCCATTTTTGGTTGCTTTGCCTGAGTGCTTTTTCGGCCAGTTTCCGTTCGGTGATGTTGCGAATGTTTCCGGAAATTTTTAACGGTTTTTTATTCTCATCAAACAACAGGCTGGCCGAAATGGCAGCAGGTACCAACGAACCATCTTTGTTCCGCATCGAAACCTCATAATCGGTTACCCTTCCGTGCTTCATTAATTCGGTGATGATCGAATTCCGGTCGTCCAGATCAACATATAGCCCGGCAAGCGATTTTCCGATCAATTCGGCCCTCGTGTATTGCCCGTTCGACATCATATTGATGGAAGGGCTGATTTCGAGTATGGTCCCATCGAGCGACGACTCGTAATAAGCATCCTGCAGGCCTTCGAAAATATTGCGGTATTTTTCTTCGCTCAAACGCAGCATATCTTTTGCCTGCTTGTTGGCGGTGATATCATTTATGCTGGTAAGAAAATAGTTTTTATTGTTGAGGTTGATGATGGATGCGGACACCATGCCGACCAGTATTTCGCCATTCTTCTTTCTGAATAAGCGCTCAATTTCCGAAACTTTTCCTTTTTCCATCAGGATAGATACGAATTCCTTACGGTCGTCAGGGTTAACCCATAATTCGAAACCAATGGCTGAACCGGCAAGGGCTTCCTCGTGCGAATACCCGGTAATCGAACAAAAAGCATCATTTACTTCGATAAATGCACCATCTTCGATGCTGGTAATAATTATGGCGTAAGGCGACGTCTGGAAAGCTATGGAATATTTTTCTTCGCTGTCGTGCAAGGCTATGTCTGCCAGTTTACTTTTGGTAATATCTCTTCCAACCCCAATAACCGAAAGCATTTTGCCAGATTCGTCCATTTCGGCTTTATCCGACCAGGCAAGCCAGCGCCAGCCATCCACGGTCATTGCCCGCTGTTCGATATAACAGGTGTATGGAGGATGAACAAGCTTTTTCATTGCTTCTGTTGTATTCCTGATGTCATCCTCGTGAACTAAGGGCAAGAAGGAGTTTCCCAACAATTCAGATTCTGTTTTTCCAAAAAGTCTGCAATAACCGGGACTGACATAAAGAAACTTGTTTTC
>CAIYZW010000334.1 GCA_903930725.1 uncultured Bacteroidota bacterium | reverse complement strand
AGTCATGCTTTTTTCGTTTTCTGATGGAATTGGCAATGCTTTTGCAAATTTCACAAGGTCAGCCAGTTCAAGTAGATCTCTTAATAATTCTTTGTCGGTTTTGCCGATGGCTGAATTTTTAAAAGATTGCAGGATTTCCCAGGTTGTAAGCTCGATAGCACGGATTGTAAACCTAACTTCGATGTATTCTCTCAGGATATCGGTAAGCCGTGTATAATATTCCTTAATCTGGCCTTTTTGCCAAAGTTTTTCGTTCTTAAGCTGCTCCAGCGCATTTAATGCGATTTCGTGCGGCGGTAATTTTGCTTTGGGGCGCGGAGCAAAAACCGGCTGGTTTTTTTTGCGCTGATTCATGAAATAGATAACCAGGCCTGTGCCAAGGGCTAATCCAAGTAAAAGCAAAATCCATGGAAGTAATTCGGCAAAAGTGTAGGGCGCATCAATGGGGCCTTTTATGCCTCTGATTGCTTGTGTTGTATCAACCGCCACCGAAAAAACATTTAATAAATGAGGCTCTGTTTCAGCAAAACTCCTGGCAGAACTGCCGGAAGCACTGTAAGCGAAATTTATGGGTGGAATTACATAATATCCGGAGTCGAACACCTGCAAGGTGAGTATCTGCCTGATTTCCAATGAACCGTTTTCGAGTCGTGTGGTGTCAATTCTTGATTTTTTTACGATTTCGATGGCTTTACTCAATGTATCGGCGAAAGCAGGCCAGTTAAACTGATAGTTTTGAGGAAGCCTGAGACTCAGATTTAAATTTACCTGGTCGCCAATGCGGATGACATTGGTATCGGGGTGTGCATCGGCAATAACCTGCTGGGCTTTGGCCAGTGGTAACAGTGCCAGCAGCCCGGTCATCACTAATATCAGAATTTTAAGTTGCTTCATTTTTTTAATAAAGGCAAAATTTTGAGATTATAATCTTGCTTCCCTTCGTTTAAAAAGGTTTACCAATGGTTTAACGTAATCTTCGTCAGTCCTCACTTTTGCAACATCAACGCCACTTTTAATGAAAACCCGTTTCAGATAACTTTCGTTTTCGTTAAACCAGTTTTCATAAATTTTTCTGGTGGCAGGATTCGAGGTATCAACCCAAATATTTTCTCCGGTTTCGGCATCTTTAAATTTGGTAAGGCCGATGTCGGGCAAAACCGATTCGCGGGCATCGTAAATTCGGATGGCTATAACATCGTGTTTGTTGTTTGCAATCTGGATGGCTTCATCAAATTTTTTATCCATAAAATCGGAAAGCACAAATGCGGTACATCTTTTTTTAATGGCATTTGTAAGAAACCGAAGTGATTCGCCAATATTTGTCCCCTGGTTTTTGGTCTTAAAATCAACTAATTCGCGGATAATCCTTAAAATATGCGAGGTTCCTTTTTTGGGTGGAATAAATTTTTCGATTTGATTGCTGAAAAAAATCACACCCACTTTATCGTTGTTCTGAATGGCCGAGAAGGCTAATAGAGCTGCAATTTCGGTGATAAATTCCTCTTTGGTGGCGTTTTTGGTTCCAAATTCATTTGACCCGCTTACATCAATGAGCAGCATAACGGTAAGTTCGCGCTCTTCTTCAAAAGTTTTGATGTAAGGATGGTTAAACCTTGCCGTAACATTCCAGTCAATATTCCTGATGTCGTCACCATACTGATATTCACGAACTTCGCTGAAAGCCATACCACGGCCTTTGAAAATACTGTGGTATTGCCCCGAAAATATCTGATTTGACAGACCCCGGGTTTTGATCTCGATTTTTCGTACTTTTTTAAATATTTCGGCTGCGTCCATTTCAACAACTTTAGGAATCGGATTTTGATTTTTTCACCATTCTGAATTTTGGTTTGTCAAGATGCAAATTGCAGCCTACGGAACCTCGATGGTGTTAAGGATTTCGTTGATGATATCTTCGGCGGTTACATTTTCGGCTTCGGCTTCGTAGGTAAGGCCGATGCGGTGGCGCATTACGTCATGAGCGATGGCCCTGATATCTTCGGGAATAACGTATCCGCGGCGTTTGATAAAAGCAAAGGCTTTTGCAGCAAGTGCGAGGTTTATCGAAGCACGTGGCGAGGCGCCATACGAAATTAAACCATTGAATTTGTTTAAATTATATTTGGTTGGAAAACGCGTTGCAAAAACAATATCGGTGATGTAGTTTTCGATTTTCTCATCCAGATAAACTTCACGAGCAACATTGCGGGCGCGAGTAATATCTTTAATCGTAACCACATTCCTCGTAACTGGAAAATCGCCTTCGATATTCTGGCGCATGATCATTTTTTCTTCCTCTTTTTCGGGATAAGTGATCACCACTTTTAGCATAAAACGGTCAACCTGAGCTTCTGGAAGCGGGTATGTTCCTTCCTGTTCGATGGGATTTTGAGTAGCCAAAACTAAAAATGGTTCTTCAAGTTTAAAGGTGTTTACGCCTAATGTAACCTGTCTTTCCTGCATGGCCTCGAGCAATGCACTCTGAACTTTTGCAGGCGAACGGTTGATTTCATCGGCAAGGATAAAATTGGCAAAGATGGGTCCTTTTCGTACAATAAATTCTTCGCTTTTCTGGCTGTAAATCAATGTTCCCAAAAGGTCAGCCGGTAATAGATCCGGTGTAAACTGAATTCTGCTGAATTTTGCGTCAATTACGCTTGCCAGCGATTTAATGGCTAACGTTTTTGCCAAACCGGGAACCCCTTCGAGTAAAATATGTCCGTTGGCAAGCAAGCCTATCAAAAGGCGTTCGATCATGTGCTTTTGTCCAACAATAACCTTGTTCATTTCAAGGGATATCAAATCAATAAAGGAACTTTCGAGCCGGATTTTCTCGTTTAGTTCTCTGATGTTTGTTTCGATCATTTCGTGCGTTATTTTTTGAAAGTGGCAAAGATAACTCGGTGCCTTAGTTCAAATTATTTGAGTGCCGTTAATATTTGTTAAACCCCGTGTTAACAATTGTTAAGCTTAAAAATATGAAAATGCTTTTAAATCAATGTTTTACGGTTGAGAATATTTATAAAAACCTGCTTAATTATAACAAAAACGGCATCAAAATGATGCCGTTTTTTTGTCGTGAAAAACATCAATTATTTGCTTATCAGGCTTGTGCTGTTGGGCCACCAAGACTAAATGGAATTTGTTCCATGTCGGAATCAACAATATTCCCGTGCATTGATTCAAATTTTTTAATATTTTCCTGCAACGCTTTAAGCAAACGCTTTGTGTGTTGCGGGGTAAGGATAATTCTCGATTTTACTTTTGCTTTAGGAATTCCAGGAAGCATTTTTACAAAATCAATCACAAATTCTGATCTTGAATGGGTAATAATGGCAAGGTTTGAATAAATTCCTTCAGCAACTTCATCGCTGAGTTCGATATTAATTTTATTTTGTTGATTGGGATCCATAATTTTTTTGTTTTAAATATTTAATAAAAAAATGAAAACCAAAAGAATTAATCTTTTGGTTTTCATGAGTTTAAAGCATTATTAATCTTTGTCTTTAGTCCTTTTCGATTCTCGCGAATGAATCAGACTGTCGTATTCTTCCTTCGATCCAACAATAAGATCTTCGTATTCTCTGAGACCGGTACCGGCAGGAATTTTATGGCCAACAATTACATTTTCTTTAAGACCAAGAAGTCTGTCGGATTTTGCGTTGATAGCAGCGTTTGTCAAAACTTTGGTAGTTTCCTGGAACGAAGCCGCCGAAATGAAACTGTTGGTTTGCAACGAAGCTTTGGTAATTCCCTGCAACACCTGACGGGCAGTTGCTGGCGAAGCGTCTCTTGCATCAACAAGTTTTTTGTCTTTACGTTTCAGTTGCGAGTTTTCATCTCTTAATTTACGGGCAGAAATAATTTGTCCGGCTTTAAAAATCAATGAATCACCCGGATCAATAATTACTTTTTTTCCGTAAATCCAGTCGTTTTCTTCCTGGAATTCGATTTTGTTAACGAGTTCGTTTTCAAGGAATTTAGTGTCACCCTGATCTTCAACTTCAACTTTGCGCATCATCTGGCGTACGATAACTTCAAAATGTTTATCGTTAATTTTTACACCCTGTAAGCGGTAAACTTCCTGGATTTCGTTAACGATATATTCCTGAACTTTCATAGGACCTTTAATGGCGAGGATGTCGGCAGGAGTAAGAGCGCCTTCCGATAATGGAGTTCCTGCTTTGACAAAGTCATTTTCCTGCGCAAGAATCTGTTTTGTTGTTGGAACAAGATAACGTTTTTCTTCACCTGTTTTTGAGGTGATTACAATTTCCTTGTTACCGCGTTTCAGTTTTTTTCCAAACGAAACCACACCATCAATTTCGGCAACTTTTGCCGGGTCGGATGGGTTTCTGGCTTCGAAAAGTTCCGTTACCCTTGGCAACCCTCCCGTGATGTCACCGGATTTTCCGATGGCGCGTGGAATTTTTACCAGAATATCACCGGCCTTTATTATTTGCTTATCATCAACCGAGATGTGTGCACCAACAGGAAGGTCGTATTCTCTCATAATCAAACCATCCTGATCCGCAACAGCGATAAGAGGATTCTTAATTTTCTGACGTGATTCGATTACAACTTTTTCGTAATAGCCGGTTTGTTCGTCCGATTCAATCCTGAAAGTTTTATTTTCCAATACATTGCTAAATTCAAGCTGACCAGATACTTCCGATATAATTACAGCATTGTATGGATCCCAGATACAGATCAAATCGCCTTTTTTAACGGTGTCACCATCTTTATAAAACAAGTTGGAGCCATAAGGTAAGTTGTTCGATGTTAACGAAATACCGGTTTTCTTATCAATGATTCTCATTTCAGCCGAACGACCGATAACTACCTCATATTTCTTGCCCTGGCTTTCGTAAGGCACCGAACGTAATTCGTCAATGTGAATTACACCGTCATATTTGGCTTCAATTTTTGATTGTGACGAAATATTGCCTCCGGCAACACCTCCCACGTGGAAGGTACGAAGTGTAAGCTGCGTTCCTGGTTCACCAATTGATTGTGCTGCGATTACACCCACAGCTTCACCTTTTTGAACCATTTTTCCGGTAGCGAGGTTACGGCCATAACATTTGCCACAAACACCATATTTTGATTCGCAGGTTAATACCGAACGGATATCAATAGATTCGATAGGTGAATCCTCGATTTTCCGTGATATTTCTTCGGTGAGTTCTTCTCCGGCACCAATAATAAGTTCGCCTGATTGTGGATGATAAATATCATGAACCGTTGTACGGCCAAGAATTCGGTCATACAATGTTTCAACGGTTTCTTCATTTTTCTTTAATGCCGAAGTTGTCAATCCTCTCAAGGTTCCGCAATCCCATTCCGAAATGATTACATCCTGCGATACGTCAACCAAACGACGGGTAAGATAACCGGCATCAGCAGTTTTAAGCGCAGTATCGGCGAGACCTTTACGGGCACCGTGTGTCGAGATAAAATACTCAAGTACCGAAAGACCTTCTTTAAAGTTAGATAAAATCGGGTTCTCGATAATTTCACCACCAGTTGCGCCTGATTTTTGAGGTTTTGCCATCAAACCACGCATCCCTGATAACTGACGAATTTGTTCTTTACTACCACGGGCACCCGAATCGAGCATCATGTAAACCGGGTTAAATCCCTGTTTATCTTTTGAAAGCTGATCCATCAAAGTGTGGGTAAGATGGGAATTTGTATGGGTCCAGATATCAATAATCTGATTATAACGCTCATTATTTGTGATGAAACCCATGTTGTAGT
>CAIYZW010000333.1 GCA_903930725.1 uncultured Bacteroidota bacterium | reverse complement strand
GGGCAGGTCTGGCCTGAATTCCTTGACAATAATGGTGGCTTCGATGCCATTCATCACGGGCATTTTTACATCCATCAGCAAAAGACCGATTTCGGGGTGTTGCCGGCAAATCTCAACAACCTCCAACCCGTTTTCGGCATGAAGCGTATCAAAACCAGATTTCTCGAGCGACATTTTCAGATAAAAATAGTTCGATTTATCGTCTTCAGCAATGAGGGCAACCGGCTTGCTTTCGCGACTCTGGCCAGGCGCAGGACTTAATTCTGTTTTGGGTTCCGAATCGGTAAAAATATCGGGCAGTGTAAAATAAAACACCGTGCCTTGATTTGGTTCCGATTCAGCCCAGATTTCGCCACCAAGAAGCGCAATATTGCCTTTTACAATGGATAATCCCAGACCGCTGCCTTCGTAGCCGCGGGTTATTGAGGTATCACCCTGCATAAACACATCAAAAATTACCTTTAACTTATCTTTTGGGATGCCTATTCCGGTGTCTTTTACAAAAAATTCAGGCCTTTGGTTTTTGATGGTGTACCCAAAAGTAATCGTCCCTTTATGGCTGAACTTTTCGGCATTACCCAGAAGGTGCCCCAGCACTTTTCGTATCAGTTCCCTGTCGGAGTTCAACAGCAGAGTATCCGTATTTTCGGGTATTTGCAGGACTATTCCGATATGTTTTTTGGTGCTAAGATTTTTAATTTTCTGGAGCAAATCCATCAAAAAGCGATTTAGCAGAAAATTGCTTTTGTTTACCTCCAGATTTCCGGAGGCAATCATCGAAATATCCATGTAGTCGGTGATGGTTTGTAAAAGGCGGTTGCTGTTTTCCTGAAGTATCTTAAAATACTCAAGCCTTTCTTTTATTGGGAGATCCGACTCGGCCAATACTTGTCCAAAACCTAAAATGCCGTTTAGCGGCGTCCGGATTTCGTGTGAAATATTTTGGATAAATGCTGTTTTCAGTCGGTCGCCCTCTTCGGCTTTTTCTTTGGCTTTAACTATTTTTTCCTCGACAAGTTTTTGAGCGGTGATGTCTTTTGCATAGATGGAAACACCAACAACCCGCTCATCAACCACGATGGGATTCATCGCGACATTGATATAAATCGGACCATCGCTTGTTTCGACTTTATCCTGAAAAACAAACTGCTCGTTATTAAATGCTTTATCGTAACGTTCCTGCCAGATCTGTTTAAATGAGTCGGGCTAAACATCAGTAATATTCATCCCTGGCTCTATTTTGATTCCAAAAGTATTCTGGAATGCGCCGGCAAAAACGGCGTTGATGTATTGAATTTCATAGTTTGCATTAACCGACCAGATGCTTTCCGTGGAGTTTTCGATGATAGCTTTAAGGTTGGCCTCGCTTTCGTGAAGTTTTTTTTCTGCCTCTTTACTCCGGGTTACATCCCGGGCTGCACCAACCACGCCGATGATTTCACCCTTGTCGTTTCGTAAAGGGGTTTTTATTACATCAAGAAAAAGAAATTTCCCTTTTACATTTCCAAACTCATCAAAATGACCGGTTTCACCCGTTTGAAGCACGATGGAATCGGAATCTCTGCAAATTTCGCCAAAGGTGTGCCAATGCGGGTTTTCGGGCTGCGACTGGCGTTCGCGCGAAGCAAAGAACATATCGTTTTTACCAATTGGTTCGGTGGTATCTTTGGCATTAAGCAGATTTTGACAAATGGAGTTATTTACAAAAATGAAGTTTTTATTCAGGTCTTTGGCCCACAGCATATCAGGCATAATGTCGGCCATATTGCGGAATAATTCCTGCATGTTTTTATTTCCCAGCTCACTTCGGATAAGTTTTTCTTCGGCAAGTTTTCGGTCGGTGATATCAGTTACCAGGCCTTCGATAATGATTTCACCATTGTTGTTTTTGTGTAAATGAATGCTTCGGTCGTGAATCCATCGCCACTCCCCGGAGGCAGATTTCAACCGGTATTCCGTGTTTATCGGATGACCATCAGCGGTTGCGGCCACCGATTTTATAACCATCTCAAGGTCGTCGGGATGGACAGAATCCTGCCAGAGCATAGGTTGTTCATTCAATTGCTCCGGTGTATAACCCAGCACGTCAATCACCCGCGAAGAGTGGTAGCTTCCACCACGTGTTGTCGAGAAACTATAAACAATGTCGGGGGAGTTTTCGATTAATCGTTTAAACCGTTCTTCACTTTTCCTGATTAATTCTTCGGTTTGTTTGCGGGCTGTGAGGTCTTCGTGCATCAAAACAAATCTTTCGGGCTGTCCTTCGTTTCCGGGCAGCGGAAAAACCACCATTTTTATCCAAACCGGCACATCCGGAAATTCGGGAATTAATTCGTGAATATTATACTGGAAATCGGGGAAATGAACTGTTTTACCACTTTTGGCAATATCAAACAAACCCGCCAAACCTTGTTTTTTCACCAAAGGATCGTCGAATACGGTGTAATCGGCTGGCGGTACTGCCCCGAACAACTTTGTATGTGCGGCATTTACCTGAAGTGTGTAGCCAAGTTTGTCGACAATTTGCAGCGACATCGGGTTGTTTTCGAAAATCTCCTGCGAAAACGCAGGACTTGTCTGCCTGAAATCTTTTTGTGCTTCCAGACTGGCTATTTTTTGCCTGAGTTGTTCGAGTTCAGCCAGCAGGATTTCGGTTTTATTCGTTTTGATTTCCATTTGTTGCTCTTTTTAGCTTTTATCAAATTCAAAAAACATTATGAATTAAAATACACATCATAACTTGGCATCCAGCCTTGTCGGAGTAGTCATTCCAACCTATTTATTCTGTTCATAAATAAGCTTTGGATTACAAAATTTATCATGTTTTATAGTCAGGAAAGCGTAGTTTCATCATCGTGCCATTGTAAATCTTAAGTTACCAGCAAGACCTATAATTTCCAAATTGTCAGATTGCACCTTTTACCTCTCTTCTACCCTGATTTACGCCTTGCGGAAATACTTATCTATTATTCCTACCAAAACATTCTTCTTAATGGGTTTTGGAATGTAATCGTTGCATCCTGCCTCAAGGGCTTGTTCCCTGTCGCCGGCCAGTGCGTATGCAGTTTGAGCAATAATAACAACATTTTTGTTGAATTTCCGGATTTCGCGTGTTGCCTGATAGCCATCCATCTTCGGCATCTTGATATCCATCAGAATCAGATCAATATCAATATTCTTGCGGCACATCTCAACGGCATCAAAACCAGTTGTG
>CAIYZW010000332.1 GCA_903930725.1 uncultured Bacteroidota bacterium | reverse complement strand
GACAGGAAAAAAATTCCCGCCACAGCGGCAAAACCTACAAGGCTCGAAACGGCTGCATAGCCCCTTTTCGAAATGTATTCGGTTAAAAATGTGATCCCAAATAAAAGAACAAAGTTCCCCAGCCAGGCAAGGCCGTATTCGCCAACCTTACTTTCGTTGAGATTAATTTTGAAATTGATTTTTAATTCATCATCAGGGTTTTCCTGACTTGCCGGAAAACTGTTGATGTTTTTTAAGTTTGGAACCTCTGCTTTAAGGCTTTTTTCGACTTCGGCCAACCTGTTTTCGACGGAATTTAATCTGTCGAGAATTTCGGCCATCGTCGGTTGTTCGTTTCTGTCGGAATGTAACATGGAAGTCTCCTTTCTAAAAGTTATCAAAAAACCGGTTTTTGAAATCCAAACTCTAAAAACTGAATATGATATGGTTTATCAATTTATTGAATTAAAATTAAACAGGCAAAAAGCATATCGAAAAAACCCGGTTGAGATTTAATTTCGCTTCCGGAAAGACGGCCGGGAACCTGGTTACAACAAACAGGAAAACAGGTTAATTATTCAACCGAAACATGCTCTTCCTGAGTTTTTTTCCAGGGTGGAAACAACCACAGCAGGAAAGCCAGGATAAGGAATGGAATAATGAGCCAAATGCTTGCCATCAGAAAACCTTCGGGACCGATAAGAGCCAATTTGAAACTGGTGAATCCATAAAAACTCTTCGAGAATAACTGCCCGCCAATTACGACATTCCATCGCATAAAGAAAATACCAACCAGCACCAAAATGCCGGTTACCAGATAAATTCCCTGACGGATTTTTTCTTTTGGTTTATAGAATTGCATCGTTCCAAGACTAATAACGGGAATAATCATCCCGATCAAAACCTGGAATATCAGGAGTGTAACGAACAATTTTCCTGACATTAGCAGTGAGATGATCTCGAAAGATTCCTCTGCTTCATAAAACCGATGAATCTGATCGAGTGACTCGAGCGTGAAATCAATAATAATGATGTAAAACAGATATTTGGCAATCGTGTCGAGGCAAAGCATATCAATTTTTTGCTTTCGGATGTAATTAACGATCATAAAAACAAGCATCACCAAAGCAATACCTGAAACCATTGCCGAAAAAAGGAAAATAACAGGCATCATCACTGTTGACCACCACGGGTTTGCTTTAATCGAACCAAAAATAAATCCAACATAGCCATGAAGAAGAAAAGCGGATGGAATACCGATCACAGTAACAATATAGCCGAGTTTATCATCCCATCTGCGCGACTCGGGCGAAACATCACTAATTCCCAAAGAAAAAATTTTGTAAAGCCATTTTTTAAGTCCGGTGGCTTCTTTCGACCAAACCACCATATCTGCGCGATAGTCGAACCAGATTTCGAGTAATAAAACCACCATCAGATACCATAAATACACAAAGCCAAAAATGGCCATTGCTGATGTTAAATGCGGGGTAATCATAATTTCCCAAAACCGCAAAGGTTGCCCTAAGTGAAAAATCAACGGCATTGTTGCTACAAGCATAAAAGCAAATGCGGTTAAAAGGGCAATCACATAGGTTGGTTTGAGGGATTTAACATTAAAAACCCGTTCGAGGGAAGCAAGGATAAAAGCACCGGCAACAAGTCCTGTAATAAAAGGATAAAGGACAATTAGGATTGACCAGCTAAGTTCGATTTCGTTGGGATAAATGTATCCGTCAACCTTGGTCAATGCCTGATACAAATGTTCGAATTGTGGATTCATTTTATCTTACCTCCTGATTTAGTGCGTTGTAGTACAATTTGCTTCCCGTATTGAGGTGCGGTTTAAGAACATACACGTTTTTTGTTTTTATGAATTTCGAAACTTCACTTTCCGGATCATTTAAATCACCTGAAATTCGTGCTTTTGTAGGGCAATTTTCCATACAGGCAGGGTTTAAACCTTTCTTAAGCCTGTGATAACAAAGTGTGCATTTATCAACCACATTTTTGGTGGGATGAATATACCGGCAACCGTACGGGCAGGCCTGAACACAATATCTGCAACCGATACAATACGTGTCGTCCACCAAAACCACACCTTCTGGCGATTCAAAAGTTGCTCCTACAGGGCATACCTGAACACAAGGTGATTTTGCGCAGTGATTACACATTTTGGGAACGAAAAAACTTTTCTCGATTTCGCCATCAGGAACCGACTGGGTAAAACCATCTATGCCGCCATTTGGTGATTCGACCTTGATTGTACCGTCGTTTTTGATCGTGTATTGTTCGACCCAACTTCTGAAAAAGAAAGGTTCAGGAGGAACATCGTTTTCGGTTTTGCAGGTTTTTGCACAATTGCCACAACCAATACATTTTTCGATATCAATGGCAATTCCATACCAGATTCCCTTTCCTTTTGGCTTATTTGCTGCAAACAATATTGCATTAAAAGGTGGTAATGCCGAGGTAACCAGTAAGGCACCTACCGACATCCCGGCATTTTTTAAAAAACTGCGGCGGGATTGATTTTCTTTTGCGACTTTCATTGTTGTGGTTGGTGTGGATTATGACATTCGGTGCAATTATCTTCAGGATTATGTTCCAAAATATTTTGTTGTGTGATTGCTTTCTCAGATCGGGCTTTGTTAAAAGCATGGCAATGTGCACAAAACGCCCTTGTATTGGGTTTGTCTAACTTTTCCGTTTCCGGATCCTCGATGTGTTTAAATCCGGGCCCGTGACAACTTTCACAGCCTATTCCGCTATGTGGACCTTCGCTTTTGGCTAAGACAATCGAGTCGTGGCAATCGTAACAGGTTTCACTTCCAACATATTTTGTTGGATAAGCCGCCACTTCATCCAGTGCTTTTCCACGGTAATGACCATATTGACCAAATGATTCCGGTGTCATCAGGTACTTGAGTATCAGGAATATCGAAACTAATACCACGCCTAAAATTAGCAGTCGCTTTAATTGTATGGGCATAAATTTGCTTTTTTGTTTACTTTTAACACATCAACAAATGTAGATATTTAATTATCATTAAAAACAAATATTTTCACTTTTTTTCAAAATATTTTGGCGGGTACCAGAAATGATTTTTTTAGCTTCAAAAACCATTAATAAATGGGCGGTGAAGGATGTTTTCAGGAGGTTTTTAATTCTGTGAAATTAGGCTTTTCCAAAAAAAAAGGATGACATTTTAAGTCACCCTTTTCATCAAATAAATCAATTAAAAATGCCGGAAAAAATCAATACAATTGGCTGTGGCATTCAGAACATAATGTGGTTTTCCACTCGTCTTCGATATCAACCGGATGTTTGAATTCAAGAGAATCGTTTGTCATGGCGGTTTCCATGCTGCCAGGTGTTCCCTGGGCTACGATAATGTGGCATAAATTGCAATCTCTCGAAATGGTTTCACCTTCGGTGGTGGCATGCAATGCGTCATGACAACGGAAACACCCGTTTGAGGTTTTGTGTCCCAAATGTACAGGATACGCACTCCACTTAACTTTCATTTCGGGGAAAATATTTTTATTAAAACCTTCCAGAATACCAACTACAGCTTTTTCGATATCAGCTTTTTGAGAATTAAAAACTTCGGGGTATTTTGATTCGTAATAACCAAATATCCCCGACCTGATTAACATCATTGCGCTGTCGGTTGTGGAATAGTCAACATTTAAAACCTGCATTGCCGCGGCTTTAATATTGGGTAATGTTTTTGGTAAGATCGG
>CAIYZW010000331.1 GCA_903930725.1 uncultured Bacteroidota bacterium | reverse complement strand
AGATCGGTATTTAGGAATTTTGCATAAGCAGCAGCCCGCTTGGTGCCTCCGGTATCAGGCGAAGCCATGGTAAGATTTGGCAGTTGCATTTTTTGAAGGTGAGGAACAAAAATCGAGGAGGCGTACATGTGATCAACGGGAATATCCACAAAACCCTGTATCTGATCAGAGTGCAGGTCCATCGTAATAATCCGGTCGACGCCAGCAGCAACAAGTAAATTAGTAATGAGTTTTGCGCCGATCGAAACCCGCGGCCTGTCTTTGCGATCTTGCCGGGCAAAACCAAAATAAGGCATCAGTGCCACTACCCGCTTTGCAGAAGCCCTTTTTGCTGCATCAATCAGCAATAAAAGTTCAAATAAATTATCGGCAGGCGGGAAGGTAGATTGGACGAGAAAAACATCATTTCCTCGGATGGTTTCTTCAAAACATGGCTGATATTCACCATCTTTGAAGTGCGAAAGCGTAACTTTCCCAAGATCTTTTCCATAACTGGTAGCAATTTTCTCGGCCAGATACCTTGTTTTTTCACCTGAAAAAATATTTACACTCGAAGCCATGTTAAGATGATTTTAGCGTTGATTTTCCCACGCCGCGAAATTACACCTTTATTTTTGGAACGCAATTTTTTAAATGAAGACTTGGCGTTTGAATATAAAAAATAAATACCTTTGCCGCTCCAAAACGAGTTCTTTTGTTAGGATACCCGCCCGAGTGGCGGAATTGGTAGACGCGTTGGTCTCAAAAACCAATGAACTTATGTTCGTGCCGGTTCGATTCCGGCCTCGGGTACCATTTAAGCCCTGTAAACGATTGATTTACAGGGCTTTTTAATTTTATTCAACCAGGCTAAAAAAACAAAACCATCGCTTCCAAAGTTGTATTTATCTGATATTCATTATGATAAAATCGGTAAAGAAATATTTTTTTGCCACCTAACCGAAAAATGGGTAATATTACAGCAATGAAAATGAAGAAATTTTGGTTGCAGTTTTTGCCTGTGTTGACCATCGCGCCATTTATGTTGTTGATTTGCGGATGGATAGTTGCAGGTAAAACGTTTGTGCCTGAATCGTACATGGCTTCCGTTATCGAAAATTTTGATGCTGGAACAATTAGTCTGGAATCTTATCCCGGCGAAGATGAAGACCCGCTTGACTGGGAAATCAATTCGGATATTACGTATCAAAACTCGCCCTATTCGCTCAAATTGTTTGGGAATACCTGGAAACTTCAAAACATATCAGCCATTGCTGTTGATACAGGCGATATTTGGCAGGTATCGGCATACATCGCGTCAAAAGCCGAAATTCAGGGTTTCGGGATTATGGATGCCGAAAACGCGCTTTTTTATTCTTTTGCAGGGTCGCAGGAGGTAAGCACCGAAAACTGGGTGCCGGTTTACCAGGGCAGTTTTCCCGAAGACCAATGGAATATTTATCGACTTCCCGTGGCCGACGACTGGCTTGCCTGGTTTGGCTATCTTCCCGAAATTACTGCGCTGGTTTATATTAATGATAGGGACGCCACGTCACAGGGTGTGGTTTATTTTGATAATATCATCAACATAACCGAAGACCTGCCTGTTGCCCCCGAAGTAACGATTGATTACGTGATAGGCGCAGTTTATAAAAGTAAAGGCAGCATTAGTTCTGTTGACGTTCAGTTTAACGCTGTCGTTGTTGACCCGGACAGCGATGAGTTTGATTTTTTCTGGAATTTTGGCGATGGTGTGACCAGTGAAGAACAGAATCCACAGCACACCTTTCTCATCAGTGACGACCATCCATACACCGTTTTACTCCGGGTTTCTGATCCTTCAAATATGTGGGGCTGGGCAAGTTGTAGCATCGAAGTCGGTCCCGGAAGCAGTTCATGGCCGGTTACCATGAATTTTGTCGGAGATATCATGTTAGCCCGGGATTACGAGTATCCGGGTGGAATTATTCCAACCCAGGGTGTTGAGGCCATCTTTGCCCCAACCAGGCAGTTTCTCGGCGATGCTGCCGATATTACGGTTGCCAATCTCGAATGTTCTTTAACAACCTATTGGCAACATCATCCCACAAAACCGATTTATTATAAAGGTTCCCCCGAAAATGTGCAGGGATTAAAATACGCCGGAATTGACATTGTAACGCTCGCAAACAATCATATCATGGATTATTTGCAGCCCGGGATGCAGGAAACACAATCAGTTTTACAGGAAAATAATATCGTTTTTTCGGGCTCGGGGATAAATTCGTATCAAGCAAATCTTCCGGCATTCTATTCAAAATCGGGGGTGAATTTTGCATTTCTTGCGGCCAGCGACCGCACCGGACAATATGGAAATTATCAGCCTTATCTCGATGCCGGCTACAACAAACCCGGCTTTGCCAATCTGACGGAATATTCCGTAAAAAAGCAAATTGATGAAGTAAAGCAGGTTTCCGATTTGGTAGTCGTTGAATGGCACTCTGGTTCCGAATATTCGTTTACGCCTGATCGGACAAATACTAAAATCCAGCCTTTTGCTGAAGATTGCAAAAAGGAAGAAGATTACTCACCGTTGAACTATTTTCCCAGCAAAAGTGATATCGAAATCAGACACTTTGCAATTAACAATGGAGCCGATCTGGTAATTTGTCACCACCCGCACATTATTCAGTCGGTAGAACTTTATAATGGTAAACTGATTGCCCATTCGCTCGGAAACTTTGTTTTTGATCTCGACTATCCCGAAACCTTCCCTTCGATGATTTTAAATGCAAAAATTAACGAAACCGGATTTTATGAGTTTTCGATTACTCCGGTTTACATTGACGATTATATTCCACAAAGGGCAAAAGGTGGTTTAGGCCTGCATATTTTGGATTATCTCGCAAAAGGTTCAAAGGATTTAAGCACCTGGCTCCGGGTTGACCGGGACAGCGTTATCGCAACTGTAATTATGGATACTGCGAACATGACAATTTTTGAAACGGAATTTAGCGAAACCCTGAGTTTGTCAGCGGTGAACAACGCTTGGGAAACCGCTCCATGTCCAATCGAAAATGCCGGCAGTATTTCTTCGATTAAAAAAATTCAGCCCGCTGGAATTTACGAATACCGTCTGGGGAAGGATGAAATCTGGTTTGGCAACATGGAAAATGAAGGCTGCACTTTATGGAATTTAAACAGCAACGACGAAACCTATTGCGACACAGCAGCTTTTGCCGGGATACGTTCCATCCAACAAAGACGGGAAGCTGGTGCTGCCAGTAATATTGTTACAAATTTTGAAGAAAGGATAATCTGCCGGTCTGATACATTGGATTATTCGCTTTGCGGGTATATAAAAACGTCAAATAGCGCAGGTGTTACCATCGAAATTCAATATTACGAAGATCGTGAAAGTGTTATTCCGCTTGGTTCACAAAATATTGGTGTGCTGGTTTACGGAGATACGCCCTGGACTTTTTATCATCATGAGCTGACCATTCCTGCGGGAACCGAATTTTTTGATGTTCGTTTAAATACCAATAAACCAACATCAGGTACGGCTTTATCGTGGTTCGATAATGTAAGCCTCATTTGCTGGAATAATTGGGATGACTGCGATAATTCCAAAAAGATACCTGCACCCAATGATTATTACTTTTTTCAGGTTAAAACCACACAGTTTTCGGATGAAATCGTGGTAAATTATACAACCGCCGGGTTTGATGAACTTCCGGTTGGGGTGGATAATCCGGCAAATGTGAGCGGTTCAGATTTTAACCTGATTCAGTGTTTTCCAAATCCCTTCAACACCGAAGCCGGACCGACAAAAATCACTTTTAATTTTGATAAAACCGAAAAAGTAAAACTATCCATCTTTGCCATGAATGGGCAAAAAGTAACGGTTTTGGCTGATGGAGATTTTAATCCTGGGGCACATCATCTTTTCTGGGATGGCACAAATTCTCAAGGCCAGCCAATGCTTCCAGGGATTTATTTTTTGGAAATGGAAATCCAGAACAAAAAGCACATCAAAAAATGTGTGTTACTGCGCTTTTAATCATTTCGCCCGCTACAAATTTTTACTTATTGATGAATTTGCATCTTACCAATTTTGCAGTAAAATGCAGATAACGTGCTTGTTTTGAGATTGAAGCAGATTTTGAAATTCGGTTTTGAGCACTACATATTTTTTGGGTGAAGAAATCCGAAATGCCGGATTCTTCGTCACCTCCGCTTCATCAGACCAAAAATTCTATCTTTGCCAAAAAAAATAAGATGCTGTTAAATTATATTAATTGGAGTGTTAGCCCGGAAGTTTTCCCGGGAACATGGCTACCAGTAAGATGGTATGGGCTTTTGTTTGCAGGCGCCTTTTTCTTTGGTTATCTCATTATGACCAGAATTTTCAGACACGAAAACCTGCCAATCAAACTTCTCGATGAGCTTTCGACTTACATGGTAATAGCCACCGTAATTGGCGCAAGGCTTGGTCATGTATTGTTTTATGAACCAGCAATTTTCCTGAATGACCCCATCGAAATTTTCAAAATCTGGAATGGTGGTTTGGCTTCCCATGGCGCTGCAATTGGAATTTTGGCTTCGCTTTGGATTTTTTCGAAGAAAAACAAGAAGACCTATTATTGGACCCTCGACAGGATAGTAATTGTGGTGGCTTTGGCGGGTTTTTTTATCCGGATAGGAAACCTGATGAATTCAGAGATTTTCGGAGAACCAACAACCTTGCCCTGGGCTTTTGTTTTTACCTCTTCCGACCTTATTCCACGGCATCCCACACAAATTTATGAGGCACTCAGCTACCTTGCATTATTTTTTGTTTTGTACTGGTATTATTGGAAAACCAAAGGTAAGCCCAGGCCCGGCCTGATTTTCGGTACTTTTTTGGTTATCCTTTTTACGGTAAGATTTTTAATTGAATTCCTTAAAGAACCGCAGGTTGATTTTGAAAATACCATGGCCTTAAATATGGGGCAATTGTTGAGCATTCCTTTCATCATCATTGGTTTTATCATCATTTTTGGAAAGCAGAAAGCACCAACCTATATCGAATCGGGGCCAAATAAAAAATGACACCAAATCTGAAAAACTGTTCAGATCAGGTGTCATTTTTCCAAATACTATTCTCAAAATTCTTCTAAAACTTTTCGATTTGCAAATTTACGTACGCATCAATTTTTTGCGACAAATCGTTTTGTTTGTATCGTTTTGCCAGCAGCGATAATTGCTGTAACACGGCAACAGCACGCTGGATATCCTGTTCGTAATACTTTTTGTGATAACCGTCAAGTTTGCTGTAATAATCAAGGTCGGCAGCGAAATTTGTAAACAGTATTTCTGAAACCTCGTTGGCTTTTCCGGGGGCATTTGCCTGATAATACGCTTCAACAATCGGCATCATGTAAATGTCGTAATAAATCTTATTGTTGGGGAAAAACCGCTGGCAAGCATCCAAAACCTGAACAGCTGAATCCATTTTGTTTTCGTCAATAAGCGATTGGGCAAGACGCATGTAGTTTTGCTTAGGCATTACCGAGTTACGGCGGCTTTCGGGATCAACGTAAGTTCCCGGAGCATCAAGATTTCCCCATTTTGCTTTGTTTACGAGCAAATCATACGAGCCTTTGCTGTCAACACCGCCAAGGCCCTGGATATAGTTTTCGGCAACAACAGGCAAAAATCTGTAAACAATGCCTTCGAGGTGGCAATATTTGTCAACGTTCATCACGTTTTCGATAGCTGATGGGCTCGAAAAATAAATAGGGCGTTTCCAGTTATTGGAAGCAATAAAATCGAGCAGCATCAGGTCGTTTTTATAAAGATAACTTTGCTTAACCTGCCATGTAATTTCAGGAACAACCCGATCGGCCATCTCACGCGGCACCATCCCGTTTCTTAACAAATAATCCTTATTTATTGTGAGTTTCAGATTCTTGGTGGGCGCATAATTTACCGAGGTGCCATCGTTGAGGGGCAATTTAGTCCGGCTGTCATCACTGGCAATAAAGTTAATCACTTCGGAGAGTTCAGTATAACCTTCCAAACCACGGTCGTAAAAAGGAATATAATTATTGGTTCCTTTATCGTATTGTTTTTCGGTAAGTGTAAACGGCAAAGGATCGGAATCATAAATTTTCCGCATCATCTGATGGATGTACCACTCGCCCGAAGCAAGCATGTAGTTCACCACCCTTACGTCTGTCCGGATTCCTTCAACCTCCTGGGCATACCAGAGAGGGAATGTGTCGTTATCGCCATTTGTAAACAAAACTGCGTTGGGGGCACACGATTCGAGATAATTAACTGCAAAATCGCGGGCAGCATATTTTCCTGAACGGTTGTGGTCACCCCAGCCTTCGGAAGCCATAATGCCAGGAACCAGAACCAGCGTCAGACCGGTGACAACAATAGCCGATATTTTTGGATTGACGACTTTGTTTAGGAAATTAAACAGCGCAATCACACCAAGGCCAATCCACATCGCAAAAGCATAAGTGGAGCCTGCGTAAGCGTAATCCCTTTCCCTGGGCTGATAAGGATATTGATTCAGGTAAACAACAATGGCAATACCCGTCATCAGAAAGATTAGACCAACAACAATGGCATTTTTATAATCGCGGTTAAGATGGAAAAACAATCCTATCAAACCCAAAATGAGGGGAAACATAAAAAAGCTGTTATTTGCTTCATTTTGCATCGAAGGCGGAAGGTTTTTCTGGCTTCCCAAACGCATCGAATCAACACCTGTAAAGCCGGTATTCCAGTTCCCGTTTTCATATTCGCCATGACCCTGAATATCGTTTTGCCTTCCGGAGAAATTCCACATGAAATACCTGAAATACATGTGCCCCAGCTGATATTTAAAGAAATATTGCAGGTTTTCGCCAAAAGTAGGTTTTGCAATAGTTTCGGGAGTTCCGTCGGGTTTCGTGTGATTAATCGGACGGCCCACTACATCGCCCCAGCGTTTATACTCCTTGATGTGACTTGATTTTTGATTGCTCCACATACGCGGAAAAATCGTTGTAAATTTGTTATCATAAACCGGAATAGTACTTTTTCTGTCGTCAACGATAACATATTTTCCCTTTTCATCATTTCGCATATAAACCGGATTACCATCTTTATAATCCATGGTCGGCGAATTATAATACTGCCCGTACAAAATAGGCCAGTCGCCATATTGCTCGCGGTTTAGATAAGATAAAAGGCTTACCGCATCTTCGGGGCTGTTCTCGTTAATGGGCGTGTTGGTGTTGGCACGGATAACAATAATTAAAAACGACGAGTAACCGATGAGAATGAAAACAAGGCTTAAAATAACATTGTTAAGCTGTGCCCGGTTAAAGCGGAAGGCATAAATTCCATATCCTGCCGCGGCTCCTATAACAACCCTGATTAAGAAACTACCAAATGAAGTACTTTCGGTTAAAATAAGCAGATAAAGAATCCCGGCCAAAGCAAGGGCAATCTTTATCACCAAAGGGTTGTCTTCGTGTGTTGCCCTGATACCAAAATATATTGTGGCAATAAAAAGCAGCACAAGGAAAATTGTTCCCGAATTAAAAGGTAAATGCAAACCATTAACCAGCAATAACTCGGTATGTGCAAAAAGACTTACAACCTCAGGGATGATTCCAAACATGATAAAGGCAAGAACAAATAACGAGATTGCGCCCGTAAGAACCATGCCTTTTGGTGTTGGATTGTATTTTTTAAAGTAATAAACAAAGGCAATTGCCGGTATGGCCAGTAGGTTTAACAAGTGAACGCCCACCGATAATCCAACAAGGTAAGCAATAAATATGAGCCACCGCGACGAATGTTGCTCATCGGCAACAGCTTCCCACTTTAAAATGGCCCAAAACACAATGGCCGTAAAAAACGACGACATGGCGTAAACCTCGCCCTCGACGGCCGAAAACCAGAAAGAATCGCTAAAAGTATAGGCCAGCGCACCAACCACACCGCTTCCAAAAACTGCAATCATTTTTGGAGAAGTCATTTCGCCACTATTCATCAAAACTGCTTTTTTCGCAAAAATTGTGATGCTCCAGAACAGGAATAAAATGGTAAAACTGCTCGAAAGTGCCGACATAATGTTGATCATGAGGGCAACATTTGAAACATCACCAAAGGCAAACAACGAAAAAATACGGCCGAGCAACTGGAAAAATGGCGCTCCAGGAGGGTGTCCAACCTGCAATTTGTAAGCCGTTGCGATGTATTCGCCACAATCCCACCAACTGGCGGTTGGCTCAATAGTCATCAGGTAAACGATGGTTGCGATAAACCAAACAACCCATCCTGTAATGTTGTTAAGAATCCGGTAATTTTTCATTCAATCAATGATTTAAACGTATTTTTAAAACGCGTGCGAAATTAAGATTTTTTATTGCACCTGCTATAAAAATTGAAACCAAAACTTGCCCGGCTTCAACCAAAAGGTTCAAATAAAGCCAACAACCAAAAGGGATTTTTAAAAATATTTTTTTTGAATTTAAAAAAAGTACTAATTTCGCCGCCTCTTAACGGAGAAGGATTGCCTGATGGTGTAATTGGCAACACGTCTGATTTTGGTTCAGAAGAGTCCAGGTTCGAGCCCTGGTCGGGCAACTAATACATAATAAAACCCACTGATTAACAAGAGTTTAACAGTGGGTTTTTTCTTTAGGGGACGGCAAAGGGGACGGTATTTTCTTTTTGCATTTCAAACTAATATTTAGAGCAATTATCAATAATACCAACACTTTCCAATTGAGTCAAACGACAAAATAAATAAAATATCCAAATATCCGCTGATTTACGATAAAATTCAGCAAGTCCTCACTCGTCAAACGATACTTTAGCAAACAGAAATTTCCTATCACTACAATCCCAAAACCGGTAATTAGACTTTTTACAATGGCCAACAGTATTAACGGTTTTGTAAAATGCAATTGCAAAAAGTCTTTTTCTTTCTCACCATGTAAGAAATTCAATGCTAACCTTTCAACAATCCAAACACAGTGGTTGCCTCTGTCAACCACTGGTTGGAGCATGCTATTCTACACCATAACAAGCGCTATTATAAGTAATTACGACCAATACCATGTGCCAAACAGGCTATTACCAGAGCCTATTAGGGCTGTCATATTTCCATATTTGGATAGGATGTCATTGCACCCAATCCGCAGGGTGGGTCGGCCTGATTTAACTATCGTTAAAACTTTAAAAAAGTTT
>CAIYZW010000330.1 GCA_903930725.1 uncultured Bacteroidota bacterium | reverse complement strand
GTACCCGGGGCGGGACTTGAACCCGCACGACCGCAATGGTCAAAGGATTTTAAGTCCTTCGTGTCTACCAATTCCACCACCTGGGCAAAAACCTGAAAAGAACGGTTTAAAAAAAAATCCCGTTTTTTCGGGATTTTGAGCGGAAAACGGGACTCGGACCCGCGACCCCGACCTTGGCAAGGTCGTGCTCTACCAACTGAGCTACTTCCGCAATTATTTAGGGTCACAAAAGTAAAATCAAATTCCATTCTACCAAAATTTTTTTTATTTTTTTTTAATCTTTTTCATCAATCAAAAGATTTTCATCAAATAATCTCAGCTCAAGTTTCTCATAATCAACCACTGCGCCAAGTTTATTCAAAATATCACCGCCAAGAATCCCATCAATTACCGGAATGTTAAAAAGAGCATAGGTTTGATTTACGTTTTGAAAATCGAAAGTAATTGCTCCTGTTTTTAACAGTGAAATATCACCAATCTGCAGTTCATCAAGCATAATCAGCTCATTTCCAATGCCAAGATGATCAATGCCAATGGCTGCCTTTTCGTTATCGTGGAGGTTATCCTCGCTGAGGTCAAAAACACGTTTTGCCGTTTCGATTCCAAAAACACTTTTGCTGGCACCGGTGTCAATAAAAACGGTTAAGGTATGGCCGTTGATTTCGATATCTGTCAGCAGCTCTACTCCCACCCCATCAGGAATAATCAAGTCAATGGGGATTTTGAAATTTCCAATAATGAGGCTCTCGTTGCGATAATCTAATTTTGCTCCTGCCGCTTTCAATAAATCGCCGCCAAGCATCCCGTCAATTTCCGGAAAACCCATCCGGCCCATCATTTCGTTGAGTGGGGCGAAATCAAAAATTGCCATCTGGTAGTTTTGGATGGCTTTTCCATAAAACTCAAAATCGCTAATATCGGCCACAAAGCTGTCGAAATTATCGCCAAAGCCAAACGATTCGATGTGTGGGATTGGATTTTGAAAACCCGAACCGAGAATTGAGGCAATTTTATCACTGACCGCAGTCCGTGAAGCGCCTGTGTCGAGCAGGAAGTTGACTGGTGTGCCATTTAAAATTGCATCAAGATGAAGATGAACACCATCAACATCAATAAAATGAGGTTTCAGAGGAAGAATAATCATCAGAAATTTGGTTTGATTTGATATTTAGCGTAAAATTTTTCGATATGACCAACGGCTTCTTCGGCGGTATCAACCAATCTGAAGAGTTTCATGTCTTCGGATTTTATCATCCCGTGGCCTAAAAGTTTATCATTTATCCAGTCAATTAGGCCTTTCCAGTAATCAGTCCGCACGAGTACTACTGGAAACCGAACCATTTTATGAGTTTGGATAAGAGTAATGGCTTCGAACATTTCGTCGAGTGTTCCAAAACCGCCGGGTAAAACGATGTATCCCTGCGAATACTTCATAAACATGACTTTGCGGACATAAAAATGGTCGAAAGTCAGCAATTTATCGTTATCAATAAATGGGTTGGACTTTTGCTCATGCGGTAATTCGATGTTAATACCCACTGATTTGCCACCGGCAAAATGTGCGCCTTTATTGGCAGCTTCCATAATTCCGGGGCCACCACCAGTGATAATTCCAAAACCTTTTTTTGTTAAAAGATAGGCGATTTCCTCGGCCAGCCTGTAATCGGGTTCGTTTTCCTTTAGCCGGGCCGAGCCGAAAACCGAAACGCACGGGCCAATCCGTGCCAGTTTTTCAAAACCATCCACCAGCTCCGACATTACTTTAAAAACCGACCACGAGTCGTTGGTTTTAATTTCGTTCCAGTTTTTTGGTGCGATGGCCTCTTTTACGCGATCGTCGGGTAGTTCCGCCAAAAAATCCATTTCTTCTGCTGTCATTTTATTATGATTTAGATTAAAAAGTCAATAAAAATGAGCCGGCAGTGACCAGTAGCCAGTAGACTGTCAACTGTCAACTGCCCACTGCCGACTGCCGATTGGCGACTCATGCCTTATGCCTCACGCCTCTTCCTCACCCCTTCGTCTTCAACCGATAACCTACGTTATGAATATTCTCGATTTTAACTTTTTCGTCGGAGCTTAGGTATTTGCGGAGCCTTGAAATAAAAACATCTAAGCTTCGGCCTGCAAAATAATGGTTGTCGCCCCACACTTCGTCCAGAATATCGTCGCGTTTGATGATGGTGTCGCGGTGTTCATAAAGCATTTTCAAGAGTTCGGCTTCGCGGTGGGTAAGTTGGCGTGTCTTTCCGGCGTTTTTTAATTCATGATTTTTAAAATCAAAAATAAAATCCCCAATCTGACATTCATCCGTCAGGCTCGAAGGCTTTTGGCCATGGTGCGACCTTTTCAGGAAGACTTCAATTTTCAGCACTAATTCTTCGATGCTGAAAGGCTTTGTGATGTAATCGTCTGCGCCAAGCCTGAGGCCATGGATTTTATCTTCTTTGGTTGATTTTGCAGTGAGAAAAATAATTGGAACTTCCTGGTTTTGTTCCCTGATTCTTCGTGCCAGCTCGTAGCCGTCCATCTTTGGGAGCATCACATCGAGGATGCAGATGTCGTACTGGTTTTTGTTGAATAACCTTTGTGCCTCAACGCCATCTTCGCAGTAATCAATCAGATAGCCGTGAATTTCAAGATTATCGCGGGTAACAAACGACAAAGTAAGGTCGTCTTCTACGTAAAGTATTTTTGCTTTTGAACTCATAATGTGGGAATTTCGATGATAAATTTTGAACCTTGCCCGTGTTCACTTTCGAGGCTTATTTTCCATTTGTGTGCCTGGCAGGCGCTTTTAACATAATACAAACCCAGCCCGAAACCTTTAACATTGTGCACGTTGCCGGTGGGAATACGGTAAAACTTTTCGAAAACCTTTTTCTGATATTCGCGGCTGATGCCCGGGCCATGGTCTTCAATTTCGATGGTTACTTTTTTATCCGTCAGTTTCGTCCTGATTTCGATTTCAGGATTTTCGCCGGAATATTTTATGGCGTTTTCGAGCAGGTTGTGCAAAATATTGGTAAGATGAAGCTTATCAGCCTTAATCGGGGGAATATTTTCGTCAAAACCGGTAGTGAGCGAAAAGCTGATTTTGTCGTTGCTTGCCCTGCAGTTTCCGGCAACCTGCGCGATGAGGTCATTCAGGTTTACTTTTTCCTTTTTAAGTTCGAAACCACTTTTTTCGATGCGGGCAATCTGAAGCACCTTTTCAACCTGGTTGTTAAGCCGGTTGTTTTCCTGTTTGATGATGGTTCCGTAATTAAAAAGGCGTTGCGGGTTTTTGATAATTTCGGGATTGATAATCACATCAGCCGAAATGTTGATGCTCGAAATGGGCGTTTTAAACTCGTGGGTCATGTTGTTGATGAAATCTTTCTGAAGCTCGGAGAGGCGTTTTTGCTGCAAAATGATAAAAATGGCGTAACCAAAAAAGATCACCGAAACCAGCAGGATGGCCGAAAAGATCGTCCAGATGGTCATGTAACCGGTGAGGTAAGTGCTTTTTGAAGGGAAATTAACGCCAAAATAATAGAGGTATTCGTTGTATTTGGGCATGTTACTGGTTGGTTTTACCGGCTTTTCTTTCCCGTTCATCGAAATATAGTTGCCATAAACCATGATGTCGGTGTGGCAGTCGTAAATGGCGTATTCATAATCAATGTCAATGTTCAGTTTGTCGAACTCTGTACGAAGGTAATAATCAAGGATGTTGGCATCAATTACGCTGTTTACGTTTACCACAAAGTAATTCGACGAAAGCTGGCTCACGGGGTTTTCGTTTGGAAGAACGGTTTGATTGAACGTGCTCAGTTTACCTGCGACATTTTTTAGCCCGATAAAAATGGTTTGGTTAAACTGCTTTTCGCTGATATTCCAAGCCTTTTGCATCCAGTAAATCTGAACCACAAAAATGCCGATAATTGCAAAAGTTCCTAAAATTACTACCAATCTGACCTGGTTACGATTCATTTTTGAAATTGATATTTTTGTAAAAAGCTGACTGATTCCTTTTAAATATCTGGCGAAACATTCAAATGTTCAAATTACGTTTTGTAAAAATATATGAATTCCTTCCATGCCTTAAAGTTTTTACATTTCGTTAACAAAGATTTGATTTTCGTTAACACGAACTATAAAATGATTATCAGACCTTTGCGGCATAATTTAATCAAGCATTTAATAACTTAATAAATTACGAACATGAAAAGGATTTCGATTTTACTTATCGCTTTACTGGTTATGCCGGCTATGATGCTTATGGCGCAGGATGCAAAAACCAAAACCACTCCGGCAGCGCCGGCAGCACCTGCCACACCGGCTGCTCCAGCACTTGCTGTTGGTGCAAAAGCAACCTGGGATAAATTGCTTCTGGACATGGGCAATGTTGAATACCAGGTACCAAAAACTGCCGAATTTACCCTCACCAACTCAGGCAATGAGCCTTTGTTAATTACCTACGGAAAAGCTTCATGTGGCTGCACAGGTTTAAAATATTCGCAAGAGCC
>CAIYZW010000329.1 GCA_903930725.1 uncultured Bacteroidota bacterium | reverse complement strand
TTAATGATAAAATTTTACCCGACACTTCAAATTTACGATTCTATTTCAATTACTGGAATTTGCTCGAAAAATGGGCTGCAATCTTTGGCAGCGCAAACATACAACCAAAGGTATTCGAAACTTCGGAATTTAAAAACAATAACTTGCTGAGTGATTTTATAAGTGTATGCGGGCTTCCTGAACATTTAAATTATGTTCGTCCTGAAAGCAAAAACTTGTCATACTCAGAAATAGCTCATGATGCGGTTCAACTATTCAACAAAAAATATCAGGTTTTGGCGAATCAAATGCCTGATACTTTCCTCCAAAAGATCAGACTTGAACTTCTCGATACCCTCACAGCCAAATACCCAGGCCCTGGTAAAAAACCACTAAGACACGACGCCATTGCATTTTATCATCAATTTGAAAAATCAAACCAGGAAGTCGCCCGCAAGTGGTTTAATCGTGAAAAACTCTTTACAGAAGACTTTACCATGTACCCTGAAACAGCGAAAAAGGCAAATGAAGAACTTAATTTGATGGAAATTCTTTTTCAGGAATTGGAAACAAAAATGGATATTCTCAAGTCTTATCAGGTAAAAGAATCCTAATTGTGTTTTAGCAATTTTCAATATGAGGCCAAAAATAAAATGAAGAATGACACAAAAAGAGTGGTAATCATCCATCGGCATATTTTTAAAAATGCAGGAACCACCTTCGACTCGATTTTAAAAACCAATTTTGGCAGTGCCTTTTGCGATCATCGTGATGATGTACCCATGCGCAAAGAGGGCGAAAAGTATCTGCTAAGATTCCTGCGCGAAAACCCACATATCAAAGCGCTTTCAAGTCATCATATCTGGTTCAATTTTTCTGAAATTTCCGATCTTGAATTGATACCAGTGGTTTTTCTGCGCCACCCTATCGAAAGAATACGCTCGGTTTACAACTTTGAACGAGAGCAACAGGTGGAAACTCAAGGTGCAATAAATGCGAAAAATAAGAATTTCAGTGAATATGTAGAGTGGTTAATGGACGATAAAGTTTCCGCAATTATAAGAAATGTACAAACACGCTACCTGGCAGGGGATAAATCAGTAAAGCCTCTTAAGCAAAATCATTTGAAAATTGCCTTAAATGAACTGAAAAAGCAAAAGTTTATCGGCATTGTGGATTTATTTGATGAGAGTCTGAGTTTATTCGATACCGAACTTAGGAAAATGGGTTTTACACTTGATTTTTCTTTTCAATTACAAAACGTTAAACAGCCTGTCGAAAATGCCAATTATGAGAGCCGTGCAAAACAAGTGCTTGATGATTTGGGCGACATTGCACAGGTTGTTTTGAAAAAAAACAAGTTTGATCTGATTATTTATCAGGCAGCGAGGGAAAAACTTCTTAACTCAGAAAGTTGAAATTCAAACTGGTCAAAGTAATTGAAATACCTCTATAACATTTTTATTGACAGTACTTTACGTACAAATTACCCAATTTTTCAGAACCACTTTTTTTTCTATTACAGCATCACACATTAAAATACTCCAATTAAATCAGCTGACTTGAATTGGAATTGAGTATTTGTTAAGGCTATTAATTTTAATTTTTAGACAAACTGAAAACAATTTACCTCCACATAGGCTACAACAAAACCGGAACTACAGCTATCCAGCCCTTTTTTTTTGTAATGTTGAAAGCCTGGCAAAGCACCGAATTCTTTACCCGGTAAAATGCCATTGTAAACGCAAATCGCCGGTACAGCATACCCTTGCTGAAAGCCTGCTTTTCCAAATCGGATGGCCTTTGCCCAATTTTGTGAAACCAAAAATATACAGCCAACATCCACCCGATTAATATTGGCAACTATTGCATGAAGAATTGGCCAAAACCAACTGCGAAACAATTTTTATCAGAAGCGAAGCCTTCAGCAGGCTTCAGGGAAACAAGGTGCTAATTGAGTTTGTAAAAAACTAAGTTCAGGGATACCAGGTAAAAATTCTGGTTTATCTGCATGATCAGGTAGGGTTTTTCGAATCGGCATACAACCAGGTCGTAAAGCGAAACGGCGAAACCCACACCGTAATTGAAATGATGAACAGTGGCTGGCTTTCGATGGATTATTTCGATGAAATGGAGCAATGGGCTTCGGTGTTTGGCTTCGAAAATATTTTAGTCAGGGTTTACCATCGCCCGATGTTTCTCGATGGCAGTATTGTTAAGGATGTACTAAAAGTATTAGGAGTTCCTGACCTGATTCTGAAATCCAAATGGCGGAAGTTTACAGCAAATTTTAATTTAAGGCTGCCCCACAACATGGTAGAAACCAAAAGGTGTATCAATAAAAAAATCGGATTGCAGCGATTTTTGGATAATACCGTGGATTTTTTATTGCAGATTATTGGCTAAAAACAATGTCTGACTTAAACGAAACCAGCCTTTTAGTTAAAACTATTGCAACGCATCTCTCTTTGTTTTTGGTCTTATTTTATGAATATCATCGAATTGAACAAGGTACGCGCTTGATCCCCATGTAACATGCTCATCCAGTATTTTGGCTCCCATTGTCTTCAGTTGTCTTTTCAAATCCTTGTGTTCATTGGGAGTCAAATTGGTGTGCAACAACCATTTTCTCCCTTTTTGATTTTTCAGTTTTTTATTGTAACCTGTCACATTCTTAGTATAACTCTGGTTGATAAAAATGTAAGGCAGAGGAGCCAGATCAGATTCGGTGGCATGATAAAACCTGTAAATGTCTGTAACCCGCCAATAGAGGATTACTGTGTCACCTTCAACTTGATTTTGACCTATATACCTCATGCTTTCTTTAATATTATTAATCTTAAAAGGATAATTTGACCGGGGGAAACTTAATAAAAGGAAAACGGGAAAAATCGTCATTAAGGCTATTTCGCTGATGGAATGGCGCTGAACTTTGAATAATTCAGATATAAACTGCAGGCCGGAAACAATCATAATGATAAAACCCGGCATCATGTATAGGATCAATCTGTTTGCAATGGGGTAGAGTTGCATTGCCGATATGGTAAGATGAATAAAGAGTGGAACAAAAAACAATAAAAGTAAATCGTATTTTCTTTTTATTAGCAGGTTGATAACCCCCAAAATTATCAATACCGGGAGGACAAAAAAGCCAACTTCTCCAAATTTGAAGTAAGATTTAAAAATTTCGTTGTACTGAAGCACAAAAAAACTTGAAAACGCCTCAGAGAATATGTCAACCGGCATAAAGCACTGCTTCATGAACCAGTGTTTTACTGCCGGGTCGTAAGCTATCGCATTATTTAAAAAGACAAAATAGTTAATTGCAAAGGAGGACAACCATACTGCGAAAATTATCAACAAATATTTTAAATTCTTGAACTCTTGGTGAGTACGATCAAGCAAAATGGTTGCAGATGTTGCCAGAACAATTACAGCAATGTGCGAGAGAAAGATCGCTATCACACCACCAATGCTCAGTATCAGCGCCTTCTTTTTGAAGTCGACATAATCTTTTAAAGTGTAGAAGAATAACGCAGATGCAACAAAAACATCCGTCATGTACTGTTTTATCTCGGTTGCGTACCTGATTGTCGTTAAATTAAAGACAAAAAATGCCACGGCAGCAACTACAACCCATTGTTTAAGGCCGATGCTTTTCACTAATTTGATAAAAAAATAAAGAGCAGCAAAATAACTGGCAAAAGGAAATATCTTTAGTGCCATTTCGGTGTAAGGAATTATGAGCGTCAACAACTTTTGAATGGTCAGAAACAGCATTGGCAAAACAAGGTCTCCGGAGGTTTTCATCAATTCAGAGAAATCTCTTGTAACTAGCCGGTAAGAAACATATGCCTCATCGTAAAAGATATTCCGGTTGTAAATGAACTGAATGATACTTAAACCAACACCCACAATTAACACCAAAAAAAATAGAATTTCTTCATATTTGATGCGGTGAGTAAGTTTTGGTGCTTTAATTTTAATAACTGAATTTTTCATGTTTTCACAATCTGATCATTCATACGATAAATAAATTCAAAAGTAGCGGTTTTAGTTTTATGTTGGACAATCTTAAAATAGACCTGTAATAGCCAGTGATAAAAATAGATACACTACCTTAAAAAAACGACAATTGAAAAGTATTACAAATTTAATGATGGAGTTGAAAAATAACTGGACTCTGCTCCTCCACTTAGCCCTTCGCGATTTCAAAATAAAATATGCCCGCAACTATTTCGGACTGGCATGGGCTGTTCTGGAACCTCTGGCGCTTCTGGTAATTATGCTCATTGTTTTTACTTTTCTGCGTCACCGGGGCGAGCGGGATAATTATCCGTTTGCGGTTTACCTGCTTTCGGGTATGGTAGGTTTCGATTTTGTGAGTAAAAGCCTGCAGCAGGCTACTCAGAGCATCCGGGGCTATTCGTACCTGATAAAACTTCTGCATATTCCAACCACCCTGATACCCTCCATAACAATCATGTCATCATTTTTTACCCACATAATTGTTCTTTGCATTACCATTTTTATCATCCTTCTGCATGGTTTTGGGTTTTCGTGGTATTGGCTTCAGCTACTGTATTTTATGTTTGCCTCGTGGTTGTTTATAACCGGTGTTACCTGGCTTACATCATCAGTTGTAATATTTCTGCACGACCTTCAGTACATCATTGGCATCCTGATGCGTGGGTTGTTCTTCCTTACCCCGATTTTCTGGGATTTATCTATGTTTCCTGAAAAATACCAGGTTTATTTCAAATTAAACCCTCTTTTTTATATCGTGGAAGGTTACCGGATGAGTTTACTTTACCACAAACCTTTTTGGAGCGATGGTTTTGCAATGATTTCATTTTGGACTTCAACGCTGTTTTTTTTAATTGTCGGCGCGTTTGTTTTTAAAAAACTGAGCCCCAACTTTGCTGATGCAACCCATTAAACTATTGATTTTATGGATAAAAACGTTCAAATTCAGCTTAAGAATATTTCAAAGCAATACCACCTTTACAATACTGGTTCGGGAAGGTTGTT
>CAIYZW010000328.1 GCA_903930725.1 uncultured Bacteroidota bacterium | reverse complement strand
CTTTTTAAGGCCTTGTTGTTGTGCGTATCTGGCGGCAGTTGCAAAAGGATTCAGTACACAATAGCCATGTCCCCAGTCGAAGTGTGCATGATGGCCGCCCAAAGAAAAGCAAAATGCCCTGTCCAAAGTTCCGGCCTTCATTTGGTCAATGGCTTCGTACATCCCGCCAAGGCTGTAACAATAGCCCGGCAAACAGTATTCAAAGCCGCTGCACTCGATGCTCAGAAAGGGCTTTGTGTCAACTTTTTCATCCCGCGACATCCGGATCAATTTATCCAAATATTCGGCGGAATGGACCTTAAGATATTCGGCAAGTTCAACTTTTCGTAATGGCAATCCGGGGTACTGACTAATTACTGCAGCCAGCTCTTTCCGGATTTTGTTAAAATGCGGAAAACCATTCCCAACAAACATCTCATCGGTAACTTCCTTTGAAGTAGCGCAGGTTTCGGGATGGGTGTAAGTGGCAAATTTACTCATGAATGTTCGGTTTTATGGTTTCATCTAAACATTAATGCGCCTCCAGCCAGGTATTGCCATTGTTCATGTCAACCAAAACGGGTACTTTCATTTCGATGGCGTGTTTCATTTTGTCTTCTACAAGGATTTTAACCTCGGCAAGTTCATCTTTAAAAACATCAAAAACCAACTCATCATGAACCTGGAGAATCATTCGGGTTTTTAGCTTTCGCCGGATGATTTCGTTGTGAATGTTGATCATCGCAATTTTAATCATATCAGCCGATGACCCCTGGATAGGCGCGTTGATGGCATTTCGCTCGGCAAAACCGCGAACGGTTGCATTGCTGGAATTGATGTCGCGCAAATAGCGCCGCCGGCCTTTGATGGTTGTAACGAAGCCATTTTCGCGGGCAAAACGGATGGTTTGATCCATGAATCTTTTTATGCCGGCGTACTCTTCAAAATAGTTGGCAATCATTTCGTAAGCCTCCGAACGCGGAATGTTGAGCTGCTCCGACAGTCCAAAAGCCGAGATGCCATAAACGATGCCGAAATTAACGGCCTTGGCGTTCCGGCGCATGTCTTTTGTAATTTCATCCAGTTCGGCGCCATAAACTTTGGCGGCCGTGGCCGTGTGAATATCGAGGCCTGACCTGAACGCCTCCATCATGGCCGGGTCTTCGCTAAGCTCGGCAATAATGCGCAACTCTATTTGCGAGTAGTCGGCCGAGAGCAGCGTAAATTCATCGCTTCGCGGGACAAACGATTTCCTGATTTCGCGGCCTTTCTCGGTGCGGATTGGAATATTTTGCAGGTTTGGATTCGTTGAACTTAATCTTCCGGTGGCTGCCACTGCCTGATTGTACGAAGTGTGAATCCTGCCATCGCGCGGATTTACCAGCAGCGGCAAGGCATCCACGTAAGTTGATTTTAATTTGGTGAGCGAACGGTAATCGAGAATTTTTGATACGATGGGATGCTTTTTCTCGAGCTTGCTCAAAATATCTTCGCCGGTGGAATATTGTTTGGTTTTTGTTTTTTTGGGATTGTCGGCAATCTTTAAACGGTCGAACAAAATTACGCCCAACTGTTTTGGTGATGAAATGTTGAATTCTCCGCCGGCAAGGTCGTAGATCTCTTTTTCGACATTGATTATTTCTTCGAGGAGTTGCGCCGAATAATCGTTTAGCGCCTTCACATCCAGTTTTACGCCTTCGGCCTCCATCGAAGCAAGCACCGGCACCAGCGGCATTTCGATTTCTTCGAACAAAGGCATGGTTTTATTTTGGATTAAGAAAGGCTCGAGTTTTTCGCGAAGCTGCAGCGTAATGTCGGCATCTTCGGCGGCATAATTTACAACGTCATTAAGCCTGGTTTCCTGAACATGCCTCATGTCGGGCTGTTTGCCGGCTTTTTTCCCGATAAGTTCATCAAAACTGATGGGTTTGTAGCCCAGGTAGGTTTCAGCCAAAAAATCCATCCCGTGTCGCTGGTCGGGTTCGGTGAGGTAGTGCGCCAACATGGTGTCGAAGAGTTTTCCCTTAACTTCCACGTCGTACCATTTTAGCATCGAAATATCGAACTTCATATTCTGGCCGGTTTTTGAGATTTCTTCGTCTTCGAAAACCGGTTTAAATTCGGTTACAATTTTTGTTGCTTCGGCGTAATTAACGGGCAAAGGCACATAAAAAGCCTCACCAATATTCATCGAAAACGACATTCCGACCAACTCCGAATTGCTTGTGTCGAGGCCGGTGGTTTCGGTATCGAAGCAAAACGATTTTTTCGTCCTGATATCTTCGATCAGTTTTGCTCTTTTGCCGGCAGTGTCGGTAAGATAGTATTTTGGGTTGGTGTCGTTGATGGTTTTAAATGTTGACTCGACCTCCACAACCTGGCTAAAAAGGTCCTGCTGCCCCGTTGATACCGAATTTGACTTTTCGGCTGGTTTATTTTGATAAATGGCAAAAACCCGGGAAGCGAAAGTTTTAAACTCCAATTCATTTAAAAGGCTGTTCAACGCATCAAAATCAGGATTACATAGTTCGAGATTTTTCACATCCCATTCCACCGGAACATCCAGAATAATGGTTGCCAGCATTTTCGATTGCATCCCCTGTGCAGCAAAGGCTTTCACGTTTTCGGCCATCTTACCCTTGAGGCTATCAGCATTTTCGATAACCTTTTCGACAGAGCCATATTCGGCAATCAGTTTTTTGGCCCACATCTCGCCAATACCGGGGATTCCGGGAATATTGTCGGAGGCATCGCCCCAGAGGCCCAAAATATCAATCACCTGCTCCGGACGTTCGATTTCATATTTTTCGCAAACCTCTTTTACACCCATAATTTCGGCTTTATTGCCCATCCTTGCTGGTTTGTAGATGAAGATATTATCCGAAACCAACTGCCCGAAATCCTTGTCGGGAGTCATCATGTAGGTGATAAAACCTTCTTTTTCGGCACGTTTGGCCAAAGTTCCAATTACATCATCGGCCTCGAAAGTGTCGCAAAAAAGTACCGGTATTCTGAAAGCATCCAAAAGCTGCTTGATGTAGGGAATTGATTTAGCAAGGTCTTCGGGCATGGCCTGGCGGTTGGCTTTGTAAGCGATGGAATCGTCATGGCGGTGGGTTGGCGCCATCGTATCGAAAGCCACACCGATGTGGGTAGGTTTTTCGTTTTGAAGCACATCGAGCAAAGTAAGCGCAAAGCCCAGTATTGCCGAGGTATTCAGCCCTTTGGAGTTGATACGCGGGTTTTTATTTAATGCAAAATAAGCGCGGTAAATAAGCGCCATGGCATCGAGCAGGAAAAGTTTTTTTGTTTCAGGCATGATAGTGAAGTTTGAAAGGCAAAGATAGTAATTTAGGCGTAAGGGTTAAGGCGTAAGGAGTGAGGAATGAGGAATGAGGTGGCATTTAGTTGAGGTGATGAAACAGACTCTGGGATGCCAATTGTTTCAAATTTCAACATGAACCTTCCGGAATTATTGCTGGCTTTATTTTCGGGTTTTATTTCTTGT
>CAIYZW010000327.1 GCA_903930725.1 uncultured Bacteroidota bacterium | reverse complement strand
ATCATCACAGGGGCAGTCCCAAATCCGGTAAGGGTAGTTTTCTCATCAACAGGCGTAAACTTCATGTAGTTGTGGTTTGTAAGCCAGATGCCATATTTGAGTGTGTCCTTTGCCATCACGTAAGGGACAGAAACAGCGGTGTTTTCGTAAATGTCGCTGTCGAGGTAAGTGTCGGCCATTAAAACCGTGTGTTTAAGCAGCGAAAGCCCGTTTCCAAAGGTGAGTTCGGCATAATAGGCAGCGTTGGGGGTAAGATAATTTTCGATGACCGTTTTACCGACAAGGCGGGCATCGGGGCCAACAAAGGCCGAAATCATGCCATCACTTTTTAGCTTTTGCGAAAGAAGTACACCATTTGGCGTTGCGAGGAATTGCTGAAATACCGGATAATCGTTTTTAAGAAACAGAATTTTTGTTGCCTGATTTATCCTGGTTGCTAAATCAGAGTCGTTGCCAGTTTGTTGATTGGCCTTAAATACAATAACCCCGGCTGAGCCAAGTTCCAGAATCTTATTTTTAAAACTAACTGCCAGGCTTGTATCGCCGGTGAGTAAAAGAATTTCGGCAGTTGGCGTTCCGGAAAGGTTGACAAGGTCGATGAGCATGGTCTGATTATTTGACAGGGTGCCACCACCACTGGCCAGAAGAGTATAATTTCCGGTTTCCTCAAGCTGAGCTGTATTTATTTGCCGGTCGAGTGTTTCAAATCCGGCCTGACCGGTATTAAAATTATAGGTGCAACCCTGCAGCAACTGAACAATGTTGATGGTGTCGGCCAGCAGTTTTGTGCCATTTAACGAATAGGTGCTTCCAGCCTCGTAAATGTTGGCGCAACCTGTGCCATAAACTGTCCCCAGGCCATTTCCGTCAATGGTCATGCAGGTCATATCATCCATTCCCAGGCCTGTAATTGCAACATTCTGATTCAGGCTGTAATTGGCCAGAAAACCCACCACACGGCCAAAGCGTCCCCGTTCGGCAAAATGCGTGTCAAAAACAAATCCGGGAACCAGGTTCATAAAATCGTTGGCCAGCGTAACGTATTGGTTGTTTGGATTTTCGATACATTCATACGGATAAACAGAGCCATTTTCTGCCGTAAAAACAATCGAAGAAAGAATGTGCATACCCGCCGAAGTACCTGCAATAACGCCGCCCTTATTAAAAACAAAGTTTACCGCTTCCTGAAGTTTTGTATTCCGGTACAAATCATAATATTCCCACTGGTCGCCACCTCTGAAAAATATCACATCGTAAGCGGCCAATGTATCAAAAGTAGCCTGACTATTGGCACTGTCGTGGGTAGCAATGGCAAATTCCCTGGCAAAAATGGCACCACATTGTTGTGTAAAATACGGAGCAAGGCTGCCTGTTGAAGTTCCGACAACAGCTACTTTTTTTCCTTCGCCAGCCCAACGGTAAGCCGGCGTGCTCCAACTGGAAGCCCCGTTTTTTTCACTGCCACCGCCAACAATCAGCATTCGACCCTGCGAAAACGTTTCAAAACCTGAAAATAAAAAAGCAAAAACAATGAAGTTT
>CAIYZW010000326.1 GCA_903930725.1 uncultured Bacteroidota bacterium | reverse complement strand
GGCGATAATATCGCTCATAGCGTGGTTTGGGTACAAAATCATCAAAAAAGGCGAAGGCGCCATTATTAGGCCTGGTTTATTCTATACCTGGGTTGGATTCCTGATTGTACTGGGAGTATCAATTCATGTTTTTACTTACAACACAATCCCTTGGGCGCCAATGGATTTGAACCGGAAAGATATCAAGGCTGACATTGTTTTTGACATTACGGTTGCTGATCATAAATTTATTTTACCGGCTGAGAAACTTATCGTAAAAGTGAATCAAAAAGTGCTTTTTAATGTAACATCCGGAGACCTAACCTACGGCTTTGGCTTGTTCCGCGCCGACAACAGCATGGTTTTCCAGATGCAGGTTGTTCCGGGGCATGTTAATGACATTCTCTGGCAATTCCCCAAGCCAGGAATTTATACCATCCGTTCGACAGAATATTCCGGCCCGGCCGGAGCACAAATGATCGTTAAAAATGCTGTTGAGGTAATTAATTAGAAAGCAAAATGACGATACATCATAGAAATTTATTAATCGTAAATCATTAAATATAAAATTATTATGAGTTTTACAGATACATTATTAAACGGTGAAAAATCACTTTTTAAAGCAGCTTCGCTCACCCCGATGCAAAAAATCACCCTGCGCTTTGTTGTGGTCGGACTGGTTTATTACCTTTTCGCACTCACCGAAGGAATGTTGATGCGGATTTATCAGATATCACCTTTACCCATGATTTCCGAACCGCAGTTTTTCGCTATGATGACTGCTCATCCATTGGTTGGAATTTTTGGTTCAACCTACATGATTGTTTTCGGGGCCTTCCTCTTTTTAGTTCCTTTCCTGATGAAAAAGCCTTTGTGGAGTTTAAAAGTAGCCAATGCAACTTTTTTTCTGATCACAATAGGAACATTAACAATGTGGACTGCCGGTTTTTTGAGCCATTATGCACCACTTTATACCCTTTATTGGCCGTTGCCTGCTGATTTTAAGCAGTTCAGCGTAATTGGAGGGACTTTCTTTGTTTTCGGGATTGCTTTAATTATGGTCGGAACGCTTTTATTTGTGCTTAATATTTTCAAAACCATCATGTACACACCCGAAGGATGGGAAAAACAGCCTTCAGGAAGACTTTTGGCATCTGCCCTTGGAGTAAGCGGATTTAAAAATCTGTTCCGTAAAGAAAAAAAGGAACATCTTGTTTCGCTTCCAGTGGCCGCTATTGCCCGCGGAGCGGTTGATACATTTTTAAATGCGATTATCATCACTTTTGCCGGTGTGCTTATCCTGATTTACATGATCGCTGAGCTGATGGGTTATAGCCTGAAATCTACCATAATTGACGCATTGCTTTATAAAAATATTTTCTGGTGGGGGCTCGACCTGATTGCCGACGGCATGGTTTTGATATTTGTTGCAGGAACCTGGTACTTGCTGGCCACACTGATTACCGGCAAGAAATTATTTATGGAAAACTGGGCACGGGCAGCACTGCTGCTCGAACTGGTGGTTTCATGGACGGTGTGGTCGCATCACCTGATGTCGGATCAGGCGCAACCGGGAATTCTAAAAGTAGTTTCCGGCGAAATGGTAACTGCCTTTGAGCTGATAACACAAGGGCTGGCCTTTTTCATAACACTTGTTACCTTGTGGAGTGCCAAACCGCTTAAAATGACCAATGAACTGAAATTCCTGCTTGGAGGTTTGCTTGGATTTGCTCTTGCGGTTCCTGCCGGAATTCTTCAAGCCGATCTTGGTTTGAACCGGATTCTTCATAACACGCAATGGATCATTGGCCCGCACGTGCATGTTGCCATTCTTGTTGGTTTAACAATGACACTCTATTCGGCTATTTACCTGCTTTTTCCGATACTTACAAATGGTGCAAAATGGTACAGCCAAAAATTGGCCAATTTCCATTTCTGGGCGCATTTGTCCGGAGGAATCGGTATGGGAGCTTTTATGGGCATGGCCGGACTTAACGGAATGTTACGCCGTTCGCTTTATGTAAATGGTGAGTTTAACACGTACATGGTGCTGGCCGGTATTTGTGGCGGATTGCTTTTCCTGTCGTTCCTTGCCTTCTTTATAAATATTGTGATGAGTGTCGGGATTAATGGAGCCATTGGGATTTTTATGCCTTCAAAATTAAAAACCAAAGACTTGCTTCCTGCTGATTAAATGAGATTTCGTTTTTATCGAAAGCCTGTGAAGCGTTCTGTTTCATGGGCTTTTTTATTAAAGGAGCCAGCCAATTTTGAGAAAGAAAACCTACCGGATAAAGCACTTATTTTCTAAATTGAAGATTTTTGCCAGAAATCACAAAAGTCATCCGCCAGTTGGCGGACAAAAGCAAATTAAGTTTCGGTAAATTTGATTTTTGATTTTTGATTTTTGAATTTTGTTATTTGAATGTTGAATTTTGTTATTTCTGTTTTACCCAGGTTTGGCTTCAAAAATTCAGGATATTTGCCTCAAACAGCCAAAAGCCTGCCTTTTCCTGTCCTTACTATTCTTTACATCGTTTTCTAAGCCATAAAATGATGATAGTTTTGCAAGCTCAAAAATTTAAAAAATCCTGATATGTCGCTAATTAGTGTCAGAAAGAAAACTCATGATTTTTTCACATTGTTCGCATTGACATGTGATTTCTGATTGCTTAAAAAGGTGTATGGACTTAAGAACTATCAAAATTTTTGTCAAAAAAAAGTTT
>CAIYZW010000325.1 GCA_903930725.1 uncultured Bacteroidota bacterium | reverse complement strand
TCGTCGGGGATTACTTTTTTAAAATCAATTTCGGAAACCTCGCCCAGACCGTTGCAGTGGTGGCAGGCACCATACGGCGAGTTGAACGAAAAAGTGTTTGGTTCGGGTTCATCGTACGAAATCCCGCTGGTCGGGCACATGAGCAGTTTGCTGTAATGTCTGATTTTGCTTTCTTTCTGATCGAGAACCATCAAAACACCTTTGCCATTTTTTAAACCGGTTTGTACCGATTTGGTAAGTCTTTCCTTCGATTGCCCATCAATTTTGATGCGGTCAATCACGATTTCGATGTCGTGGGTTTTGTACCGGTCGAGCTTCATCCCAAAGGCTAAATCTTCGATTTGCCCGTCAATTCTAACTTTTAAAAATCCCTGCTTGCGCACCTGTTCAAACAATTCGCGATAATGTCCTTTACGCGCTTTAACAACAGGGGCAAGCACAGTAATAGTTTCGGCATTGTAATTTTCGAGGATGAGGCTGATAATTTGCTGTTCGGTGTAGCGAACCATTTTTTCGCCGGTATTGTAGGAATAAGCGTCACCAATACGGGCATAAAGCAACCTCAGAAAATCGTAAACCTCGGTGATGGTACCGACGGTGGAGCGCGGGTTTTTGTTGACAGTTTTTTGTTCGATCGAAATTACCGGGCTGAGGCCGTCAATTTTATCCACATCAGGGCGTTCGAGGTTGCCGATGAACTGCCGGGCGTAAGCCGAAAATGTTTCCATGTAGCGGCGCTGACCTTCGGCATAAATCGTATCAAAAGCCAGCGATGACTTGCCACTGCCACTCAATCCGGTAATTACCACGAGTTTGTTTCGTGGGATTTTTAAGTCAATATTTTTGAGATTATGAACCCTGGCGCCATAAACTTCGAGCATGCCGGTTTCGATCTCATCCTGTTCTAAAATATCGCTTACTTTATTAACTTGTTCGTTCATCGGAACTTTATCCCTTTAAATATGTGCGAAAAGAAATAAAAGGTAAAAGTAAACAGTGGCCAACCGGCGGTTTCAAAACCTAAACTTTTCACAATTGTTTGAGAGTAAATGCCTCTACAAATAATTTTTTCTATCGCTGTTATTAAACAATTTTTATAAAAAAAGATTGCAATGATAGCAAATTTAGCGGTTGGATTTTTGGGAATGTTTTGATAAATTCTGGTTTTTACAGCCTTGCTCCCGATTACTGATTTAACATTACCGGAATCTTTTTTGTGCTTTCTTTATCCGGTTAAGAGATTTAATTTCATCGCTTTAATAAAGCATTCTCTAACTTTGCAGGATATGAAAAATAAAATACTCTTCGCAATCCTCTTCTTTTTCCTTCAATTCAATCTTATTTCACAGGAAAACCATCTGAAAAATTATCCCACCGAAAATATTATCAATCAAACCGATTCGGTTTGGATGAGCAACCTTCCCGAGATAAAAATGCCCGAAAATTACCGGAACCGCGATTTGCCTGTTTCGGTTGATAACTCCACATTCCCCTGGTTCAGGCCGATCTTTGCGCAGGAAAGTGCTTCCTGTGGCCAATCAGCCGGAATTGGCTATATTTTTACTTACGAAATTGACCGTGCCCGTAACCTTCCGGCGGATACTTCCATCAACCAGTTTCCAACGCATTTTGCATGGAATTTTGGAAACAGCGGCAATGGCTGGTACGGTGTAAGCTACTTTCATAGTTTTGAAATACTGCGGGTTTTGGGAACCCCAAATGTTAATGATTACGGCGGGATGTTTATTGACGAGGGTTTTACCTGGATTACAGGCTACGACAAGTATTACGGTGCCATGAAGAATAGAATAACCGGCGTTAGCCAGATTAAAGCAAACACGCCAGAAGGCCTGCTGATTTTGAAAAACTGGCTCAACGATCATCTGGATGGTTCAGCTTATGGCGGAGTTGCAGGATTTTATGCCGTAAGCCCGTGGGCTTTAAAATTGTTACCTGCCGAAAGTCCGCAGGCAGGCAAATATGTGATAACCAATTTCCAGGGAACTGTTGCAACCCACGCTATGACAATCGTTGGCTATGACGACAGCATCCGGTACGATTACAACTTTGATGGCCAGTTTACAAACCATCTCGACATCAATTTTGATGGTGTGGTTGATATGCGCGACTGGGAAATTGGTGGTGTAAAATTTGCCAACAGCTACGGCGATACCTGGGCCGATCTGGGTTTTTGCTACATGATGTACAAAGTTATTGCCGACGACCTCCAGGATGGTGGCATCTGGAATCATTCGGTTCATATTTTGGATGTAAAACCGGAATACACACCCGAATTGACTATGAAATTAACCGTGAAACACGATTCGCGTGAGAAAATTATTATCATGTCTGGCGTTTCAAATGATACTACCTCCCTTCTGCCGGAACACATAGTAAGTTATCCGTTTTTTGATTACAGCGGTGGCCACCAATACATGCAGGGACATCGGGATGAAGAAGCAAAAAAAACCATCGAAGTTGGGCTTGACCTTACACCTTTGTTAAGTTACGTGACGCCAGGAAAGCCAGCCAGGTTTTTTGTGGTGATTGACGAAAATGACCCAAAAAACGAAGGTACAGGCGAAATTGTGAGCTACTCAATTATGGATTATACCAATGGTGTAACCGAAATCCATTGCCCCGAAGAGCATGTCCCGATTGCTGAAAGTTCCACAACCCGTCTTGCTGTAAATCATACGCTTGATTTTGATAAGATTGAAATCGTAAACGACGAACTTCCCGCTGTAATCGAAGGTCAGCCTTACGAAGTCCAGTTGACTGCCGAAGGCGGCACGCTGCCCGGCAAATGGGAGCTTGCCGGAAAATATTACCAGCAGAGTTATCCTGCCGACTTTCCTGTCATCGAGGCAGTGCCTTTAGCCCCTGCATCCGGCGCTGTTCAATATGCCGAGCAGGAAATCGAATTCTATTTTCCGTTTTATGGCGAAACCTTTAACAAACTTTTTATCCATCAAAGTGGTTTTATTATGTTCGAAGGCGACCTTTATCCCTGGCCTTACTACAATGATGCTTTCCTGCTTTTTAAAAGTGTAAAGAATATCTCGGTTTTTTTAAATGAACCACTAAAATATTACCCGCCACTAACAGATGGCGACGGCATGTGGTACGAAGGCGACGAAACCCACGCAGCTTTCAGATGGAGCATTCCCATTATGGCTTTTGAAGATGTGATTGGCCACGCCGAATTTGCAGTCATTTTATACCCCGATGGCACCATCCGCTATTTTTACAACGATATCGAAGCCGATGAAGATTTGCTCTGGTATGCCGGTGTTTCAAAAGGCAATAAGGAGGAATATAAAATGTTAGGCTGGTCGAACACGAAAACCCTTCCCCGAAAGGGAGGTTATGCCATGATTCCCGATTTACCACCACAACAAATGCATCTCGGCAATAATGGCCTGCTTGCCGGAAATCCGGAACTGAACAGCGAAATCAATAATATCTCAGTAAAAGTTACCGACGATAAGAATATTTCCACATCTAAAACCTTCCAGTTATCTGATGGCCTTGTTTTTTCCTATCAAATAAATGCAGGTGGAGATTCATTAATTCAGATCGGCGACACGATAAAAACCGACCTGAAAATTAAAAACATCACAACATCGGCTTTTCATAATCTCCAGATAAATATTGCCGGTAATTATCCTTATCTTGAAATTATTGATGGCAGTGCTACAATTGGCACAATCAACCCCGGACAAACGATAACCGCCACCAACGCGCTAACCATGTGTGTTGCCGATTCGTGCCCCGATAAATATTCATTTATCCTAAACCTTGAATTCTACACCTCCGAAAAAAACTGGACCGGAAAACTGATTTTTGAAACATCGGTGCCCGGCTTGTTCCTCTCAAATCAAAGGATTGTTGACGACAACAACCACAAACTCGATCCCGGTGAAACTGTTGAAATTTACATTACCGTCACCAACGATGGCTCAGCAGCAGCCAGCGATGTGAGCGGGCTTTTAACGACATCTGACCCATTCATAACCATTAATACTTCCGGGCCGCTTGCTTTCGGGAATCTGGCTCCCGGGCAAAGCCGTGAGTTGGCGTTTACCATAAGCGCAAATGCAAGCACCCCGATTTCGCATGTTGCGGATTTTATCTTTAAAATTTCGGCAATTCCCGAAATTGAACAGGATGAAAACTTTAGCTTAGTTATCGGACAAATTCCGGTGCTTGTAATCAACCTGGCTCAAAATTCAACCTCCTCCGATGCAATGATTGCCGCGCTGCAAGGGGTGGGCATCGTATTTAATACAACTGATTCGGTTCCAGCAAAACTCGAATTGTACCGGTCGGTTTTCCTTTGCCTTGGCACCTTTTATCAAAATAAACCACTCTCCGCAAATGAAGGCAGCGAGCTTGCTGCGTACCTCGATAATGGTGGAAAGCTTTACATGGAAGGAGCCATCACATGGAAACAAGACCCGCAAACGCTGGTACATCCGAAATTTAATATTAATGTTAACGCTTCGGGTTGGGTAAATTATTTGCAGATAAAAGGTGTTCAGGGCACTTTCACCGAAAACATGATTTTTAATTCCAATGCACAGAATAAAATAATCAATTACTATTTTGCACCAGTTGGTCCGGCATTTCCAGTCTTCAGGTTAGACAACTCAACTGTCAGAAATTCGGCGATAGCTAATGAAAATGAGAATTATAGAACCATCGGCTCTTTTACGGAGTTTGGGAGCCTCGAAAGCATCGCCACGCTTGACGACAGGGAATTACTGATGAAAAATTACCTCGAATTTTTTGGCCTTGCCGATTTTATCACCAGCTCGCCCGAAACCGGCGGAACACCGACCGGAGAGGCAAAAACAAGCAATTTCCCAAATCCATTTTCGATTCAAACCTCCATTAGTTTTAGGATTGCCGAAAGTACCGAAACCGAATTGATAATTTACGATATTTTTGGAAAAACCATATCTAAACTCTTGCCGAACCAGCTTTTATCTACCGGTGATTATTCGGTAAAATGGGATTCAGAAGATGACCAAAAAAACCCGGTACCACCCGGGTTATATTTTTATCAGATCAGAATGGGCGAAATCGTCAGAACCGGAAAAATGATACGGTTAGATAAATAAGAATTTTTACTTTTGCCCCGGTTTTCCCAAAAATAATTTATGGTATTCAGCAGCAGTTTGTTTCTTCTTTATTTTCTGCCGGTCTTTCTGGTAGTTTACTACCTCAGTCCCGAAAAGCTGAAAAACATTGTTATTGTCGGTGCTAGTGTTCTGTTTTATGCCTGGGGCGCTCCCGATTTTGTTTTTCTGGTTCTGGGTTCAATTATCCTCGATTTTTTCATTGTCGACATCATGCACAAATCAACATCAAGGCCGGCACGACGGGCTTTGGTGGCGATATCAGTAGTTTTAAACGTGGGCATGCTGGCATATTTTAAGTATGCCAATTTTTTTGTCGAAAATCTGAATTTCGTTCTCACCAATTTTGGATTTTCCGATTTAATCTGGCCTAAAGTGGCGCTGCCGATTGGCATTTCGTTTTTCACTTTTCAAAAACTCACTTACGCCATCGATGTTTACCGCAGGGTGCATAATCCATTAAATAAATTATGGAACTACACCCTTTACCTCCTAATGTTTCCGCACCTTATTGCCGGCCCGATTGTGCGATTTAACCAAATTGCCGACCAGATCGAGATTAGCCGGTTTTACAAGACTGTTGATGATAAGCTTTTGGGATTTTTCAGGTTTGTGATCGGCCTTTCCAAAAAGGTTTTTATTGCAAACGTTCTTGGCGAGCAGGTTGATAAAATTTTCGCGATGCAGGCCGCCGATATTTCGACACCGCTTGCCTGGGTAGGAATTGTGGCATATTCGTTTCAGATTTACTATGACTTTTCGGGTTACTCCGACATGGCCATCGGCATTGGCCGGATGATCGGGTTTAAGTTCCCCGAGAATTTCAACAATCCGTACATTTCGCAAAATATCACCGAATTCTGGCGGCGCTGGCACATCACGCTTGGCCGCTGGATGCGCGATTATCTCTATATTCCGCTGGGCGGAAGCCGGGTTACCAAAGGCCGGCTATATTTTAACCTGTGGGTAGTTTTCCTTATTTCGGGTTTGTGGCACGGAGCCGCCTGGAATTTTGTTATCTGGGGCGCATTTCACGGGCTTTTCCTTGTTGCCGACCGCATGTTTTTAATCAATTTTACGCAGAAACTGGGCAAATTCCCAAATATCGCCATCACCTATTTTATAACTTTGATAGGATGGGTTTTGTTCAGGTCAGAAACTCTTGGTTTTGCTTTCGGCTACATTGGCCGGATGTTTGCTTTCGATGGTTTTGGCGAACACCTCTATTTTGACCTGGAAGTCAGGACAATGTTGGTTTTAGGTGGAATTTTCGGGTTGATTGCTGCTTTTGGGAATATCGAAAAATGGTGGATGGATTTCTTAAATAACGAAAAGAAAACCGGCATTTTGCTTTCGATGACCGCCTTTGGTGTTTTGCTGACAATGCTTTGCATTGCATCCATCACTTCATCTGGTTTTAACCCATTTATTTATTTCAGATTCTAAAATATCAAATCACAAAGGGCAGAGCGCTCTGGCTAAGCGATAAGCGACTATCACAAAAAACAAATCATAAATCACAAAGGGCAGAGCGCTCTAAGCTAAGCGCTTAGCGACTTTCACAAATCACAAATCATAAATCCATCTTCCTAAATCGTTAATGTTTAATAAACCAAAAAATATTGTCTTTGTAGTCCTGCTGATTTTACTGGCTTTGCCAACATTTCAGCATATTACCAAAATTGTAAAGGTAAAACCGCTTGATGGCGATTTTGTGCTGACTGCAAGACCTGATTTTACCTGGAAAACCTGGCTTTCAGGCGATTTTCAAAGCCAGTTCGACAACTATATCGAAGATCACATCGGCTTCCGTAGTTTTTTTGTAAGGTTAAATAACCAAACCGATTTCAGCATTTTCCGCAAAGCCAATGCCGACGGGGTGGTTGTTGGCAAAGACAGGATGCTGTTTGAGTACGATTACATCCAGGCTTACACCGGTAACGATTTTATTGGTAAGAAAACCATCCGGAAGAAACTGAACCGCGTAAAATTTCTTCAAAAATATTTGAAAGAAAATTTTGATATTGATTTCGTTGTAATTTTTGAACCAAGTAAAGCCCGGTTTTATCCCGAATTAATCCCTGACCACTATCTTGAAGACGGCATTGGTCTTTCGAACTACGAATATTTTACGCAGGAAGCCAAAAATCTCGGCGTCAGGTTTATTGATTACAACAAGTATTATAATCAGCTTAAAGGAACAAAACCTTATCCGCTTTATCCCAAATGGGGCATTCACTGGAGCGAGTACGGCATGTCGTTCGTGGCCGATTCGCTGGTAAAATATATCGAAAACCTCCGCGGGATTGATTTGCCCGAAATGAAACTCGATAATCTGAAAGTAACAAATCACCTCGAAGACAGCGATTACGATGTTGGAAAAACCATGAATCTTCTCTGGCGGCTGCCACATCCCGAAGTTGCGTATCCACAATACAGTTTTACAGGCGGTGGCAACAAAACCCGCCCGATGGTTTTAACCATCGCCGACAGTTATTACTGGAACATCTTCAACACCCGCCTGCCCAAAAACCTCTTTGCCAACGAGGCTTTCTGGTATTTCAGCGCCCAGGTGTATCCCGATTCGTATTTCGGCACAAAATGGGTTAAAGATGTTGATTTACGAAAGGAAATCGAAAAGCAGGACATCATCATACTTTCGGTAACAGAGCGGTTTCTGTACAAATTCGACTGGGGTTTTGTTGATGATGTTTTTAAATTATATGCTCCACCTTGCACCGGCGATTTGATTTACGATTACGCCAATGGGATAAAATTAGATGCCACCTGGTTTTCGAAAATTCAGAAAAAGGCACAAAAACAAGCTATTCCGCTTGAAGATGCGTTGAATGACGAAGCTACTTTCCGTGCCATCACCGAGAGTTTCGATACTTACCTTTCGTGGTATGGTCTCGACCATTATAAAAAAATCATTCTCAACACCCCTGAGTGGAAGGAAATGATTGCCAAAAAAGCCGCCGAACAAGGAACATCTTTTGATGAAATGCTTACCAAAGACGCCGATTATTCCTTTAAAAACGACCATCCGGCTATCAACCAAAAGTACCACCTCATTCAGAAAAACATTAATGCGATTAAAGCTGACCGGGATTGGCTAAACAGTGTGGGCAAAAAAGCCGGTTTTTATTTCATGGATACGATCGAAATGGTTCATGTTGATGCCGAATTTATGGCTAATCAGGAACTTGGAAATTTATCAGCAGATGAAATAAAAATTCAGGCACTCGAAAAACAAATCAGGCAAGACCCCAAATGGCTTGAATTGGTTGCCAAAAAAGCTGCCGAAAAGGGGATAACGCTTGATGAAATGATACATGAAGATGCAAAATACATGGTTGAGCAGGAGAAGAAGTAACGTTGATTTTTTATTGAAATGCTGCCAAACGAAATAAGAAAACAAATTGATACGGTTTTTACCGAGAGCGACGAAATCCCGCTTTTTTATGTCGAAAGTGGCAGCCGGCTCTGGGGAATCGCCAGTCCCGACAGCGATTTTGACATTCGTGGTTTTCATCTTCAATCCAAAAAACAATATTTCGATTTCAAGAAACATCGCGACATCGTCGAAATCATGGATGGCGATTTTGATTTTGTTTCGTACGATATTGATAAAATGTTTGGTCTTCTGGCAAAAAGCAACCCAACTGTTTTTGAGTGGATCAGGGCAAACATCATTTATCTGAACCAACTTCCTGAATGGCCTTCTTTGCAAAAAAACATCATCGGCAGCATTGATTTTAAAGCACTTTTTCATCACTATATTTCGCTCGCAAAAGGAAGTTACCATTTGATGGAAACGGGTAGAAATTTCACCTACAAAAAGACATTTTACTGCATCCGCGGGCTTTTATCGGCAGAACTCGCCTCTGAAAAAATTATTCCTGAGCTTTTGATTGACAACCTTTTCGATCAGTTTGACCACGATAACGATGTTTTAACAATCGCAAAAGACAGTCTGGAAAGGAAAAAACAGCAAAAGGAAAAAGATGAAGTAACCGAAAGCGACAAATCGAGAATCACAACCGCCATAAAAAATTATGTTGACCAACTCGCACAAAAAACACCCGAAAGCAGCAACAACCGGCAAAAGCTGGAATCTGTCCTGACAGATTATAGCTTTCATTTGAAATCGCAGTATTACGGCAACTTATAAACCGGGGCTACCAAAAAATTTGGACATTTCGGGATCCGGATGAATTTTCCTCCACGAAAATTTCCTAATTTCGTGCCTTTCAAAATCGTTGTTTTTTCTTTGGGTTTCCAAATTTTAAAATCATAAAATCTATGAAACAAACTCTGTTAAACCTCTTTGTTTGTTGGCTTTTCGGCATTTTTTCGCTATCCTCGTTTGCCCAAACTCCAAAAGAAATTGTAGGCTATTATCCCAACTGGCAGTGGTACGACCGCAGCGGCCTGATAGACCCTGAAGCCATTTTTTACGAAAAATACACAACCATCAATTACGCGTTCTTCAACCCAACAGCTAACGGAACCATCGTTTCGACCGACTCATGGGCCGACGAAAACCTGCTGCTTGGCCCAACAATCTGGTGGCCGGTTCAGACTCACGATTCCACCAAAAGTCTGCCTTACCTTGCACATCAGGCCGGTGTAAAAGTGCTGCCTTCGATTGGTGGCTGGACTTTATCGTACAATTTCCCGGGAATTGCGGCTGATCCCGTCAAACGCGAAACTTTCGTGCAAAGCTGCCTTCAACTCATCGGATTTTACCATTTTGATGGTGTTGATCTGGATTGGGAATATCCTGGCTACACGCCAAACGGTGGCACTCCCGCCGACAAACAGAACTTTACTTTGCTTTTGCAGGATTTAAGAGCTGCCCTTGATGATCTCGAAATCCAGACCGGACAGGAATATTTACTTACTTCCTGCTTTGCCGCTTCACAGGAAAAAATGGAAAATATTGATTGGGCAAATGTTTTACCACTGCTTGATATGGTCAACCTGATGACGTATGATTTTCACGGCTCCTGGGATCCCGAAAGCAACCACCATACGCCACTTTATCCACCTGCGGTTGTCGAACCCGATTGGTGCTTCGATGGTGCATTCAATCTCTTAACCGAAACTTACAACGTTCCCGCCGAAAAAATAAACCTTGGAGTTTCATTTTGCGGCAAAGCGCTGGTCAACTGCACCCAGCTTTACGGGCCGCATAGCGGTTACGATGGTTCCACATTCTGGGAAGACGAAGGCCAGCCAACTTATTTCAACATTTCAAAAAGGATGGGCCAGTTCACCCGGTTTTGGGACGAGCAGGTAAAATGCCCCTATCTTCTCGGAAATTCCATCAACACTTTTGTAACTTATGATGATGGCGAATCGGTGGGCTACAAAGCCCGTTATGTTAAAAATAAGAATGCAAAAGGGCTGATTGTATGGGAAATTACTGCCGATTATATCGAAACTTCGCCAGGTTCCGGCGTTATTGCCAGCACTCCTTTGATGGACACCATCAATGCGGTATTTGATGAAGCTACACATGTCGAAAACCCAGTCAAGACTCTAATTTCCATTTTACCAAACCCAACATCAGGAATGGTAAAAATTGTCGCTAATGAGTTAGTTACAGAGGTTTCGGTGTATTCGGTTTCTGGAAAAATGCTTCGAAGAATTTATGGAAACTCAAATTTTGATATAACGGGTTTTAATTGTGGTGTTTACTTTCTTGAGATTAAAACCAATTCATCCATTTATCATCAAAAACTGTTAAAAGAGTAGACCTCTCAATGTTTTGAAGATAAATCCCCACTTTTGGCTGAAGGTTTTAGAAACCGTTACAAGGATTCTGTTATTCTTTTTTGGCTTTTCACCTATCATTACAATCAAAACAATACATTTATTGTTTTAAATTCTTACTTTTGAATTATAAACTAAACCGAAAACGATATGAAACACAGTTTACTTTCCATTACATTATTGCTAATCCTGATAATTTCAGTGCTACCAAAAATGACTGTTTATGGCCAGTTGGTAAAGGTTTCGGACGAAACACAAAGCTTCGTTTTCGATACCCAAAATCCAGAAATGCTGAAAATTAAATCCAGCCTTCAAGATTTTCAAATACTGGAAATTACCGCAAAGGGCGGGCTCTTTGGCCAGATTTCGATTACTGATTATGGTTTTTCGATGGAAGAAGGCAAGCCGCAACTGCCGGTAATGAAGCGCCTCATCGAAATTCCGTATGGTTGCGAGGTTGAAATTGCGTATAACGAACAAAAAATCCGCAAAATCAAACTGGCTGATTTTGGCATTAACTATCCCGTTTTCCCAGCCCAGCCGCCTGTTTCAAAACAAACCGAAAACCCGGATGACCTGGATTTTAATTTTGATAGCCTGACTTATTCGACCAATGATTTTTTTGGCTTTGATCCGGTAAAAATTGTTGATTTGGGCATTCTGCGCGGGGTTCGAATGGCCCGGCTCGAAATTTCACCCATCAGGTATAATCCGGTAACCTCAACCATCGAAATAATTTACAATCTCGATGCTGAAATCCATTTTAAAAATGCAGATTTTGCGCTTACCGAAAGCGAAAAAAGCCGCGTTTTTTCACCCTGGTTCGAAGCAAATTTCGATCAACTGATCAACCATTCACAAATCGAAAACAGAGAACTTATCCAGGTTGCGCCGGTAACGTACATCATCGTTTCAAGCCCATCGTTCCAGGCAGCTTTGCAGCCATTTATCCAATGGAAAACAAAAAAAGGTTTTAAAGTTGTTGAAGCATACACGAATAATCCATCGGTAGGAACGACAACAACTTCAATCAAATCGTATTTAAAGAATTTTTACGAAAACCCACCTGCCGGATTTTTGCCGCAAAGTTTTGTGCTTTTTGTTGGAGATGTGGCGCAAATTCCTGCATTTAACGGCACTACGGCCACGCATATAACCGACCTTTATTATTGCGAATACACCGGCGATAAACTCCCCGAGGTTTATTACGGGCGGTTTTCGGCCAACAATTTAACCGAATTGCAGCCTCAGATTGATAAAACCCTCGAATACGAGCAATATTTAATGCCCGACCCTTCATTTCTGGATGAGGTGGTGATGGTTACCGGCGATGACGCATCGCATGAACTTACCTGGGGAAACGGGCAGATAAATTACGGAACGCAGAATTATTTTAATGCGGCTCACGGGCTTTTGTCGCACACCTATCTCCAACCCGAACCCAGCGGTGGAAATTATTCGGCTAAAATCATTCAAAATGTAAGCAATGGCGTGGGTTACGCTAATTATACTGCGCATTGCGGTGTGACCGGCTGGTCGAATCCGGCATTTTCGAACACAAATGTAGCATCACTTCAGAATGCTCATAAATATCCGCTTATGGTGGGAAACTGTTGCCAGAGCAACTCGTTTAGCAGCACCTGTTTAGGCGAAACCTTGCTGAGAGCTGCCAATAAAGGCGCTTTGGGGTATATCGGTGGGACGAATTACACATACTGGGATGAGGATTACTGGTGGGGCGTGGGTTTTAAAACTGTTACAGCAAATCCAGCTTACAATGTGGCAAAATTGGGAGCCTACGACCGCACCTTTCACGACAAATCAGGAATTACGACCAACGACTGGTTTATCACACAGGGACAAATGATTTCGGCAGGAAATTTAGCGGTAACTCAATCAGGGTCATCACTTAAAAATTATTATTGGGAGATTTACCAACTGATGGGCGACCCATCGGTAATGATCTATTTTTCGCAACCGACCGAACTTTTAGCAACTTATCCTCCGGCCATACCTGTTTTAGCCAACGAATTTACCGTTTCGACCAAACCCTTTGCTTACGTAGCAATTTCGAAAAACAATATTTTATACGGTGCCGCCCTGGCTGATGAATCAGGTGTTGCGGTGGTTCCGCTTATTCCGCCAACTCAATCTGGAACCGCCGATATTGTGATTACCGGGCAAAACTGCAAACCTTATTTTGGTGTTGTCGAAATTGCCGAACC
>CAIYZW010000324.1 GCA_903930725.1 uncultured Bacteroidota bacterium | reverse complement strand
CTGGAATAAGTCTGGTTTTGCAGTTTTCCAATCAACGATTGATGCACGTCGGTACCATCGGCAGTTTGATAAAGAACAGCCATCGTACTTACCACAATTTCTTTTGCAGCAGCCCCGGTGATGAGACTTATGCCCATCTTCCAGTCGAAGCCCAGCGGCCTGATAACCGGCTCAACAAAATGGCCAATCATGCCAATAAAGGAGTTTTCGAGCCGATACGATTCTCTTTCGACCGAAATTAATTGAATCTTCTGACTCATTTCCTGCCGTATTTTATCGGGATTTAATGTATCAGATGATTCATTGAGTTGTAAAAACCGGTTGTTATATTCCTTTTCGATTTGTACGATCTGATTATCGAAAGTGGCCAAAGCTGCAGTATTGCGGGGGAAATAACCTGCTGCCCAGATTAGGATGACCGCAATCAAAATAATCCCGCCCATTTTTTTAAGATATTGCGACCCTTTAAACCACATGTTTTTCATGCTTGCTTTAAACGTTGGAAGTCGGTAAGGAGGCAATTCCATAACAAAAGGTGCTTCCTGCGATTTGAATATCACTTTTTTAAAAAGTATCGCGATGGTGGCCGCAAGTAAAATTCCTATCACATAAATCAAAAACAGCACTGATGTTGGATTTGCCGGGAAAAATGCGCCGATAATCAAAATGTAAACCGGAAGCCTTGCGCTGCACGACATCAACGGATTTATCAGGATGGTGAGCAGGCGGTCGTTGCGCGATTCGATGGTACGGGTGGCCATAATTGCCGGGACGTTGCATCCAAAACCCATGAGTAACGGAATAAACGATCTGCCGTGAAGCCCGATTTTGTGCATAATCCGGTCCATGATAAAGGCTATGCGTGCCATGTAGCCAGTGTCTTCCATAAACGAGATAAAGAAAAACAGTATCAGTATATTCGGAAGAAAAACAATTACACTGCCTACGCCGGCAATAATCCCGTCAACCAGTAAATCTTTAAACATCCCGGCAGGCATTTGTTGTCCGACAAAACTTCCGATCAATCCAACAGCCCATTCGATCCATTCCATCGGGAAACGCCCGAGGGCAAAGGTGCTGTAAAAAGTAATCCACATAAACAGCATAAAAATCGGGAATCCAAAGAGTTTGTGGGTTAAAAAAGTATCAATAATCTCGGTTTCGGTTTTGGTTTTACGCTTTTGCTTGTTCTCGATATAGGTTTCTTTGAGTGCTCCCGAAATAAAACCATATTTTGAGTCAGCCATCAGCGATTCCGAGTCTTCGCCAAAATCGTTTTCGAGGGTTTGGATTTCTCTGTCGGCAATTTCCCTTATTTTGGGATAATTGGGCGTTTCGGCCAATAAAATTTCGGTAGGCTCATCTTTTTCGAGGAGCTTAATGGCAGTAAATCTTGACGAAATCCGATCGGTGATGGCTTTATTTTTCCAGACCTCGTCCTGAATTTTGTTGATGGAGCGCTCGATGGCTTTGCCATAATTGATGTGGATGTGACGGATGCCGGGGTCGAGGTCTTCGTAAACTTCGATAACTTTATTAAAAAGCTCCGTGATGCCTTTTCCTTTGAACCCAACGGTTGGAATAAACGGGATTCCAAGCATTTTACCGAGCATCCCGTAATCGAATTTATCGCCCCTGGCCTCAAATTCGT
>CAIYZW010000323.1 GCA_903930725.1 uncultured Bacteroidota bacterium | reverse complement strand
CTGATGAGAAAAATCTTAATATTCCAAATTCCAATCCGCAAACTCAATCAGGGTTAGTGGCAAAACTTACATCAGATGGATTTTTGGTGGAAACCGTTGCCGGAAAAGCTGATTATCTGATTTCGGTAGTCACCAACACAGCCCAGGGTTCGCAGCGCGAAGGCAAGTTTTCGTCGGTACTTACGGCCACTTTTTTTGTAAAAAATAGCTTTGGGCAAACCGTTTTTAGTCAGAGCATCGCCGACATCAGCGGCCTGGGCAGCAGTTATAACGAAGCCAGCCTCGATGCTTACAAAGCACTCGGCAGCAAACTAAGGATTTCGGTGCTTCCAGCGATGTACAAACAGCTTTTTAACGAATAAAAAATGACCGAAACACCTAAAATTTTGCTGGAACGGATCAACGTTTACCGCAAAAATATCCTCATTCTTTCCGAACTTGATTTTAAGGTTTTTCCGGGTGAGTTTATTTACCTTATCGGGAAAACCGGCAGTGGCAAGACAAGTCTATTAAAAACATTGTACGCCGAACTGCCCGTGGAAGATGGCAAAGCACGGATCAGCGATTTTATTCTTACCGAAATAAAACCTACCGAAATACCTTTTTTACGCCGTAAACTTGGGATCGTTTTCCAGGATTTTCAGCTTTTAACCGACCGGACGGTTAATCAGAACCTCGAATTTATTATGAAGGCTACAGGTTGGAAAAAAGCCGACAAAATTCTGGACCGGACCAATGAAGTGCTTGCCAAAGTTGGGATGGGAACCAAAGGTTTTAAAATGCCCCACGAGCTGTCGGGCGGCGAACAACAGCGCGTTTGCATTGCCCGTGCACTTATCAACGATCCCGAAATTATTCTTGCCGATGAGCCTACCGGCAACCTCGATCCCGAAACATCAGCCGAAATCGTAAAATTGCTCCACGACATCAGTAAATCAGGAACCTGCGTAATTATCGCCACACATAATCATTTTATGATCGAAAAATTCCCCGGCAGGGTTGTTAAGTTGGACCGTGGAAAAGTAGTGGTGTAAATTATTTAAGATTTTGAGTTTTGAATTTTGAATTTTGGATTCATTGCTCTTTAGCCTCTACCTTAATCTCATCGCCTGCCATTTATCCTGAATATCCAAAGAAACATTTACCTGTGGGGTTTGCGATTTTTGGTTTACCACGATGGATTGTTGCGTTACATTTTTGGTAATATAGTCCGAAAGTGTTTTGTAATCAACATTACCTTTGGTTTCCTGGAGTTTCTTAAGCAGGAAATAGGTAAACAAACCGTGTTGTTTTTCTTTGTAGGGATAAGCGGTTTCTTCGCCGGTTGCCGCGCTGAAAATAACCATATTTCCGCCAATGAGGTTGGTTTTTGGTCTTACCTTTACACCCCTGGCATTCGATAGCATTCCATTATCCCTTACACTGCCACTGAAACAGGCATCCAAAAACACGGTAACGCTTTGCGAAGGATTGGTGGTAAGTCGGGTGTAAAGTTCATCTAATTTTATTGCCGATTCAAAATCTGACGAAAAGCCATCAACCGGCAGTAAATATGCCGATTTATCAGCATCGTTGGGCATCCCATGACCGGCGTAATAGAAGATTAGTTTGGCCTGTCCGCTGTAAGCCGAAGCAACATCGCAAATCCATCGTATTTCGGATTTCATGTTTCCGTACGAAGCATCCTGTACAAAACGAATGTTTCTGGAAGGTATTCCCAGCGTTTTTTCACAATATTCTTTAAAAACCTTACCATCGTTGGCGGCAAACTGCACCTTGACTTCTTTCTGGTAGTTTTCGTTGGCGATAATTACCACAAAGGTTTTATCTTCGGTTTGCGCTGTCTCAGGTATGTTGAGGTCAACGTCGGCAGTACCAAAGCTCAGGTTTTTATTTTCGATTTTGGTGTTATACTCGACGATGTCATTTTGTTTGACTTCGATTTCGATGGGTTTAAAATTATAGGTGATGCTGCTTGTGGAATAGGTGGTTGGTTGTTTGCTGTCGTATTTAAAGGTTTTGCCATTGAGCGCCTTGATGTCGGCTTTTGCAAATATCAGTCTGTCGTCGTTAATGTAGAAATCCTGATTTTCGAACTTGAGATTACTGAAATTTTGTTTAAAATACTGGGCATCGGCTACAGGGACAGGAATGGCAAAATTGCCTAATTCGTTCGATGTTATCAGGTATGTTTCGTTATCGGCGTCGTAATTGCTTAATGTCAGCCCATTCCAGTTGATGCTTGAGGCATATTTCTTTTTTAAAACAGAAATAG
>CAIYZW010000322.1 GCA_903930725.1 uncultured Bacteroidota bacterium | reverse complement strand
AGCATAAAACCTTATCAGGCATTAATTTGCGAAGCCGAAATGGTGACCTTCTATTTTTGAAAACAAGATTTTTTTGACTGATTTTTTATCGTCTTTGTTTTTTTGGTTGGTGAATCAATTTATCACCGAAAAAGGTTGGGTAAGAAAATTTTTATTTCCTCAAAAATTAAAATGGTAGCCTTACCTGATAATAGTGACCGAACCTGTAATTTTCCTTTTGGATAAGCCGTTAAGCCTGATTTCGTAAACCTCGCACACATAAAAGTATGCACCGGGGCTGCACGGCAAATTGTTATTCATGTTTTTGCCGTCCCAGTTAATGTCGGGATCATTGGTTTCAAAAACAATCCTGCCCCAACGATTAAAAATTTTAAGTTCGATCCGATCAACCGAAGTGTAAGGGAAAGGCACAAAACGATCGTTAATATAATCTTCGTTTGGTGTAAAAACGTTTGGAAGCCGGTAAACCGAACAACTGTCAATATTAACACAAATCTTATTGCTCGAATCGCTTCTGTTTCCGATGGAATCAATCGCAATTAAAACATAACATCCTGCAATCGAAGACAGGTTTGAATGTGCATATTGCGTTTGATTTGGATCAGTTACCGAATCAATGAGGACAAGGTTTATGAATTCCGGACCTTTAAAAAAAACCAGATATTTACTGATATCAATCGGACAATTTTCCGGATTACTCCAGTTTAAAATGTTTTCCGAAAGCGCACAATTCGTATTTACAGTCAAAACAGGTGGGCAGGGTGGTACATTGTCGAAGGGGATTCCGCTGTTTATCTGCGAAAGGTTGATGATGGGATCAACTAAGCCGGAAGCCGTGTATTTTCCAGTACTTTTGATAAAATAAGTGTAGCTGTTGCCATTCACGAGGCTGCTATCTTTATAAAAAGGTGTTAAACAAAGACCAATCGAATCAAAAAATTCAGTTTCGGGGTTGAGGCGGTAAATACTATAAAAACTGTTTTTCCATGGAACTTCAACATTCCATGTCAGGATGACTGACTGATCGGAAGGTTGGCAATTTAGAAACATTGATTTGGCAATTTGCGTTGATCCAACATAAAAACGATCACCATTTGGCAGGCTGAAAAGTTCGATTTTATATGAATAAGAAAATGAACTCGTGTTAAGCCCTGTGCTCAGATAAAGTGTGTCGTTGATATTGTTAACAGAGTCAATTTTGATGAAATTTGATGGATCATCGCTGCTTGCACGCCAAATCAGATATTTGTAAGGAGCTGGATAAAGAAGTGTGTCCATCTCAGTTGGTTTTGACCAGGCAACTAAAATTTCACCATCATTAATTCCGGTTTTTTCGACCGAAACATTTGTAATAACCGGAACATCTTTTTTTAAGGCAGTACAAACCTCCTCCGAGGCATAACTTCTGCCTCCATCAGCAAAGGTGGCTACCACCATATAACAGTAATCAACTCCCTGGATTAAATTAACGCTGCCGGAACCATCAATAAAAGTGGTGTCGTTTATTCCTTCGACAGATGCAATTTTTTCGTATCCGGTATATTCCGGAACACCGGTTTCGCAATGCCCGGGAACAAATCCATAAAAACCATTTCGCCTGAAAACATCGTAACCAATGCATTTCTGACATTGTGCCTTACTCCAGCTCAAATGAATATTATTTCCTACAGGTGAAGCACTTAAGTTTTCTGGGGCAGGGCTTATTACTTTTATATTTACAGTTTTTATATCGGTCAGTTGTGGGAAATTTAGTGTGTCTCTGGCGTAAAACACCATTTGGTACGGCTGAACCTGAACATGAGAACACACCGTGGCCCATGTAAAAACGGAGCTTACACTACCCTGCCCCGATGTTACAGGAAAATTAGCGGGGCTGTCGGAAATGATTAAAGGACCACCAACGCCTGATAAACTAAGTTGGTTATTGTCGGGATCGGTTGCCGAAACCCCGAAAACAAGCGTGGTTCCAGCTAAGATGCAGGTATCAGCTAATTGTCCGATGATGGGAGGATTATTGCTGCAGGCAATAATTGTGATTTGCATGTCGCGGGTTACATAACCAATTTTTGCCCCGAACCGCCATTCTTCAATTAAAAACGAAATATTGTATTCGCCTTGTAAAATGGGTTTATCCCAGATAATTGTTCCAGAAATCGAATCAATAGTAAATGACGATTCAACGGTAGGATCAACCAGATTGGGCAAAATATAACCCGGAATAGGCAGCCCGAACGATCCGCGACAAGCGACAAGTTTGTACGAAATGCTGTCACCATCAATGTCGAATGCTCCCGGATTGTGCATAAAAATGCTGTTGACGCAGCCAATATCAACGGGTGCCGACAAAAGCTCGACCGAATTGTTAGGCCCCAAAAATGGATTAATTACCACTTGAGTCTGGATAAAAAACGGCACATTTACGGAGTTTGGAATATTTAGCACCCCATAATTCCTGTTGGGGTCTTCCACCGTAACATTGTAAACACCTTGTCCGGGGTAAGTATGAATAGCCCCTTTGTAAGTATTTCGGCTGATATTATTAGGAAGATTGATTTTTTGTGTTCGTGGGATGTTATTTGATGTACCATCGCCCCAGCTTATGGTTAGCTCGGGTCTGTCGGCAGGGCTTGGGGTGTAGGTGTAAGTAACGATGGTAAATTCGTATTTAAGCTCCGAAATTGCTTTGTACGTAATTTCTCCTGCCCGCTGATGGGTAGCGGAAGCATGAATAAAAAAACCAAGAAAAACAGTAATGAAGAGTAAAAATTTTCTCATTCGGTAAAACACTTTTCAAGCCCAAAAGTAATTTAAAAACGAGTATCAAATTAACCATGATTGCTCATTTTAGTACCCTTAACGCCATGTCGGTTGAAATTGATACACTCAAGCTAAAAAAGCAATATGATTTATCACTACTTTTGCTTCCTTTAGCAGCAAAGCTGATACCTCATGTACACCCAGGAAGAACGAATAGAAATAACACGGCGCTACAGGAACCTGTTAAAAGTTTGGAAAAACAGGTCTAATAAGGACGAACTAATCATGGTCAGGCACGCTTTCAATCTTGCCGTCGAAGCTCATATCGACATGCGTCGGAAATCGGGCGAACCATTTGTTTATCATCCCCTCGAAGTAGCCACAATTTGTGCCAACGATATGCGGTTAGATTCAACTTCGATCGTTTGCGCACTCATGCACGATGTTGTCGAAGACACCGATTACACGCTCGAAGATATCGAACGCCTTTTTAATCCGCGTGTTGCGATGATTATTGGAGGTCTTACCAAAATTAAAGGAATCTTTGATGATGGAACCAGATCTATCCAGGCCGAATACTTTAAAAGGATGATTCTGGCCCTGGCCGAAGATATGAGGGTGATCCTGATTAAACTCGCCGACAGGCTTCATAACATGCGCACACTGGAACACATGCCGCGCGAAGGCCAGTTAAAAATTGCCTCCGAAACACTTATCATGTATGCCCCGTTGGCCTATCGAATGGGGCTTTACAATATAAAGACCGAGCTGGAAGACCTGTCGCTTAAATTTACAGAGCCCGAAATTTATCAACACATAAAGGAACAACTCGAAAACACCTCTACTGACAGGGACAGCTTCATCAACCGCTTTATTCATCCCATCAAAGAGGTGCTTTCAAAATACGAAATTTCTTATCTGATTCATGTCCGCACAAAGTCGGTGTTTTCGATATGGCAAAAGATGCAAAAGAAAAACATCCCATTCGAAGATGTTTACGACATTTTTGCCGTCAGAATTATTATTGATTCGGTAGTTGAAAACGAAAAAATTGATTGCTGGAAGGTTTATTCGCTTATCACCGATATTTACAAACCAAAGCACGATCGTGTCCGCGACTGGATTTCGATACCAAAGGCTACCGGCTACGAATCGTTGCACCTTACTGTAATGAGTTCCGAAGGAAAATGGGTCGAAATTCAAATCAGGACCAAACGGATGCACGAAATAGCCGAATCGGGTTTTGCGTCACATCACCAGTACAAAAATTCTCAGGACGAAGGTAGGGCTATCGAAGCCTGGCTTACACGCATCCGGGAACAATTTCAAAATCCCGACAATGATGCCCTGAGCTTTCTGGATAATTTTAAACTCGATCTTTATTCCGAAGAAATCTACACATTTACTCCAAAAGGAGAAATGAGAAAACTTCCGGTTGGCGCTACAGCATTGGATTTTGCCTATAACATTCATACCGAAATCGGAAGTCACAGTATAGGGGCAAAAGTAAATTTAACACTCGTGCCCCTAAACCATATCCTTAAAAGTGGTGATCAGGTTGAAATCATTACTTCAAAAATTCAAAAGCCACAAAAAGCCTGGCTCGAATATGCAATCTCAGCAAGGGCTCAAAACTATATTTTGGAAGCGCTTAAAGCCGAAAAAAAACTCCATTACAAAGAAGGCCGGGAAAAACTTCAGGGATTTTTTAGCGAAATTGGCATTGAGTATAATAAGCACCATGTAAAGCAATTTCAGGAATTCAATCATATTTCAAGCACAATCGACCTTTATCACGAAATTGCAATCGGGAACATAGGCCTGAAAGAATTAAAAGAATGTTGCCATAAAATCGAGAAAAGCCCTTGGTTTAATGTGTTAATCCCATTTTCAAAGCCAAAATCCACACCTTCAAAAACCATTACCGAATCAATTACCGAACGCATTAAAAACAAGCCGGAAGAGATGCTCCTGGGCGAAAAAGTTGATATCGAATATCAAATTGCAGTGTGCTGTAACCCCATTTCCGGCGATGATGTTATTGGCCTGATCATGCCTCAAAAACCAATCATGATTCACCGGTCAAATTGCAAAATCGCCATTGATTTGATGTCGAGTTTTGGTAAAAGAATTGTTAAGGCTAAATGGAATAAAAAAGACCAGATCCTGTTTTTGGCTGGCATCCAATTTACAGGAATTGATAAGGTGGGGTTCATTTTTCAGCTTACCGACATCATCTCGAATAAGTACAAATTAAAAATCCGCTCCTTCCACCTCGATAGTTCAAACGAAGTATCAATTGGTAAAATCATGCTTTATGTGCATGACACTAAGAACCTGAACGACTTAATAAATGATTTAAAGAAAATTAGGGAAATAAAAAAAATCAGCAGGATGAACCCTGTTTAGAATGGTGTTTTTAATTAAAAAATTCATTCGATATTCGTTTAGAAAAATCTAAATTTGCCACCCAAACTATTTTTATTTATACCAAATAATAGCAGTAATGGAAATTTGATTATTTTTATGCCAAATTTTAAAGGAATGAAAGAGAATCAGGAATCGTTGGATACAGTTAAGAAAATATTTACGGAATATCTTGAAGGTAAAGGACATAGGAAAACCCCCGAACGGTACACAATTTTAAAGGAAATTTACGCTACCGAAGGACACTTCGACATCGAAACCTTGTACATTCGAATGAAGAACAATAAATACAGGGTAAGCAGGGCAACGCTTTACAATACAATCGAGTTGTTGCTGGATTGTAATCTGGTAACCAAACATCAGTTTGGAAATAATTGTGCACAATTTGAAAGATCTTTCAAATTCAGACAGCACGATCATTTCATCTGCCTGGTTAATGGCGAAGTATTAGAGTTTTATGATTCCCGGATAAACGAGATAAGAGATTTTGTCGAAAAAGAATTGAATGTTAAAATTACCCACCATTCCCTTACCTTTTACGGAGCCTGCGAAAACCATCAATCTGATAAAAAGGGGGCATCCCAGGCAAAGGATAAAACAAAATAAAACCTTTTCATGCTTCAACAATGCCAAAACCGCGGGTTTTACGCGAGTAACGCATTGATTTAGTTAGAGATATCCCATATTTAACCTCCAGGTTAAGATGCCCGGTAAATAGTTTAATCGCAATTTTTGTACTTCAAAGCTTTGGATGCAACAATTCATTCCTTAGCTTTGCAACATTATTTTAAACCATCACAAAACTTAGGTTAAATGAAAGTAGATGTAATTTTAGGGCTTCAGTGGGGCGATGAAGGTAAAGGTAAAATTGTTGATGTTCTTTCGCCGGATTACGATGTTATTGCACGCTTCCAGGGTGGGCCAAACGCCGGGCACACCATCGAATTTGATGGTAAAAAATTTGTCCTCCATACCATTCCTTCCGGGATATTCAATCCCGAAAAAATCAATATTATCGGCAATGGGGTAATTATTGATCCTTTTGTTTTTCTTAAAGAAATTACTTCCCTTAAAACAAAAAACGTACATCCCGAAAAGAATTTACTTATCTCCAAAAAGGCGCATCTTATTCTGCCTACGCACAGGTTGCTCGATGCAGTTTTTGAAGCCGACAAAGGAAAGTTAAAAATTGGCTCAACCTTAAAAGGCATTGGCCCCACCTATACCGATAAAGTAGCCAGGCTGGGCGTTAGGGTTGGCGATATTTGTTCTCCGGATTTCAGACAAAAATACGAAGACCTCAAACAAAAACATTTCAAGACTATTCAATCCATAACTTTAGATTTTGCACAGTTTAAAATTGAAGGAATGGATTTTGGAGATTATGAAGACAAATGGTTTGATGCGCTTGAAGCGCTTAAAAACTTCAAACAAATTGATAGCGAAATATTTATAAATAAATGTTTAGACGAAAATAAATCTGTCCTTGCCGAGGGTGCACAGGGCAGCCTTCTGGATATTGATTTTGGTTCGTATCCTTTTGTTACCTCCTCAAGCACAATTTGCGCAGGAGTTTGCACCGGGCTTGGAATTGCACCTTCGAAGGTTGGAAAGGTTTTCGGTGTTTTTAAAGCCTATTGTACACGGGTTGGAAGCGGTCCTTTTCCAACGGAACTTGATGATGAAGAAGGAAATAAAATGCGCGAAATTGGCCGGGAATTCGGCTCAACCACCGGCCGACCTCGGCGCTGTGGTTGGCTCGATTTAGTTGCCTTAAAATACGCAGTGATGCTTAATGGTGTTACCGAACTCGTAATGATGAAAGCTGACGTATTAAATACCTTTGAAAACCTTAAAGTCAGCACAAATTACCTATTTAACGATAAAATAATTGATTACATCCCTTTTGAGGATCATCATTTGCAACCAGTTTACAAAACAGTGAAAGGTTGGAACACCGAAGTGAATAATGTGGTTAAAACGGATAGCTTTCCTCAGGAACTTAATGATTATCTCCATCTTATCGAAAACGAAACTGGTATAAAAATTACTGTTGTATCGTTAGGCCCCGACCGCACACAAACAATTTTCCGTTAGGAGAAGAAGGCATGAGGGATAAGGCATGAGGAGTTAGCGAATAGTTAACATGCTTTTATTGAATATTTTACTTTTGTTTTTAAATTTAAAATGTCGAATATCCAATTTTGAATGAAGAATTCCTATTACACCAGGAGAAATTAAACCTTTATTTCTCGTAAAAGTGCATTTCGCGGATGTATTCCCACACTTTGGGAGGTAGCATGTAACGAACATCTTTTCCTTCTCCAATGGCCGTCCTGATAAAACTTGATGAAATCTGCATCATGGGGGCATCAAAATATTTTATTGATGGATGATTTGTGAAATCTCCCTTTTGGTATCCTGGGCGGTTGTAGATATAAATTTGATATTCGCTTAGGATTACCTGGTAGTTTTTCCATTTATGAAATGAACGAAGAATATCTGTCCCGGCAATTAATACAAATTTCCTTTCGGGATAACTTTCGCTCAAATAAGCAAGTGTGTTTATGGTGTACGAAGGCCTTGGCATCCGGAATTCGACATCAATAGCCTTAAATTCCGAATCATCTTCTATCGCAGTTTTTACAAGCATAAGGCGATGATGATCGGCAAGCAAACTTTCTTTTGTTTTTAGCGGATTTTGAGGCGAAATTACAAACCAAACCTGCTCCAGATCGGTAAATTCGCGCATATAGGAGGCTATGATGAGATGCCCTGTATGAATTGGATTGAATGAACCAAAAAACAGCCCTGTTTTAATTGCCGGGTTTTTCATGACGTTCATTTTTTAGTTGCAAATAAACGCATTGATCGTTTTATAAGTTTCTTTGATGGCATCATCAAGGTTGTCGTTTACGATAATTTTATCGAATTGAGGCGCAAAGGAAAGTTCATATTCGGCCTTTGCGATGCGCTTTTTGATGGTTTCTTCGGTGTCGGTTAAGCGGTTTTTTAGCCTTTCGCCGAGTTCACTAACAGATGGTGCCTGAATAAAAATTGCAAGGGCATTTTCAGGATCATTTTTTTTGATATTCAAACCACCTTTTACATCAACATCAAAAATTACATGATTCCCTTTATCCCAAATGCGTTGTATTTCCGATTTTAGTGTTCCGTAAAAATTGCCACTATACACTTCTTCCCATTCCAAAAAATCATCATTTTCAATCCGCTTCTTAAATTCATCTGCCGACATAAAATAATAATCACGGCCATTGATTTCGTTATTTCGGGGCTGCCTGCTTGTAGCCGAAACCGAAAATTCGATGTTTAACCCCGAAGTAAGAATTTGTTTTACAATTGTGGTTTTGCCAGACCCTGAGGGTGCTGAGATGATGATGAGCTTGCCTTTCATTTTACAAAATATTCATCAATTGTTCCTTAATTTTTTCGAGTTCATCTTTCATCTGAACCACTATTTTTTGCATGTTATAATCGTTGGCTTTCGATCCGATGGTGTTAATCTCACGACCTATTTCCTGGCCAATAAAACTTAGCTTTTTCCCATTTGAAACCGGTTCCAGCAATGTAATCAGGAAATAATCGCAATGACTTTTTAACCGGGTCTTTTCTTCGGTGACATCAATTTTTTCGAGATAATAGATAATTTCCTGTTCAAGGCGGTTTTCGTCAATTTTTTGTTCGGTGAGGCTTTCTAAAAGATCCTTTTTAAATTTTGTCCTGATTTTTTGAATACGTTCCTCTTCAAAAGGTTTCAGGTCATTTAAGCAACCTAAAATCAGGCCAATCCTGATCTCGAAATCGGTTTCGAGTTTGTTGCCTTCTATCTGCCTGAATTCGTTACATTTATTAATTGCTTCCCCGATAGCACCGTTTACAATTGCCCAATCTTCTTCCTTTAATTCTTTTGGTTCGGCTTTCATTACATCAGGTAGTTTTAACAATGTCGAAAGTATTTGAGCATCGGGCCGAAGACCCAGATCAGATGAAAGAATCATGATTTGATCGTAATACTTTTTTGCCAGGCTCTTATTAATTGTGAAATTTTCGTAACCAGCGGTTTCATCCACCGAAATTGTAAGCTCAACCTTGCCCCGTTCGAGTTTGTTGTTCATAAAGGTTCTGATATCAAGCTCCTTATCGCGAAATACATTTGGAATCCTTGCCAGCATATCGAACTGTTTACTATTTAAGGTTTTTATTTCGACCGAAACTCTTTTATCGGTTAATTCGCACTCAGCTTTACCAAAACCTGTCATTGATTTAATCATACACGTTAATTTTAGGAGCAAAGATAGCTATCAAAACGAAACTCGCCCCGGAACATCTGATTTTCCTTTAAACAGAGGTTTCTCAGAACAGCGAAATCTATCAGGTGCTAATGAAAAACAAAATATTTGTGATAATTTGATGTCTTTTGATCTGATCAGGGAAAAAAATGTCGCAGCTATTAAAGAAAGTTAATAATTTAGCAGAGAATTTCTGCAAAAAAAATTATGGGAAAAAGATTTTGTCATGATCCGTACAATAATTATTGAGGATGAGCAGGATGCGCGCGAGCATATTAAGCTGTTGATTGCGTCAAATTGCCCTGACGTTGAAATTGTTGGTGAAGCGCATAATGTTAAATCCGGAATAGAAATAATTAATAAAAAAGAGCCTAAGCTTGTTTTAATGGACATTCTTTTGCCTGATGGAACTGGTTTTGACCTTCTTAATAGTTTAGAAAGCATAAATTTTAATATAGTTTTTGTTACCGCCTACCGCGAATATGCCGTTGAAGCCTTTAAATTTAGCGCTATTCATTATCTTCTAAAACCAATCATGCCTGATGATTTGATTTCGGCTATAAAAAAAGCCAACGAAAGGTTGATCAGGCAAAATATCGAAACCCGTTTAAAATCTCTGTTTTACAATCTTCAAAGCAACACCAACGGATCGAAAAAAGTGGTATTGACCACTGGCACAAATTTATATGTTATCAATTCGGAGGAAATTGTAATGTGCAAATCCGAAAAAAGCCATACCGAATTTTATATTTCAGATGGCCGAGTAATTACAGTATTTAAAACGATTAAGGATTTTGATGATTTGCTGTCGGGATATGGATTTTTCAGGGTGCACAAACAGTATCTCATAAATATTAATCACATCACTTCATTCGATAAAACTGGTGCCGGGCAAGTTCACATGACAGGCGATCATGTTATTCCCGTATCATTTCGTAAGCGGGAACAACTCCTCGAATTATTTATTAATCTGTAACAAAGAACAGCTTTCGAAAAAGAATCGTGGATGTTTGGTGGTTTAAGAAAAGGCTAATCTCCATCAGTGGTGCTTTTTAAATTTGATTTTGATAGCCTGGTATTATTATTGGCGTTTTAAAGCGATTCAGATAAAGTAAAACACAAAAAAAGCCGGAAAAAATCCGGCTTTTTGGTGGGCCCACCTGTGGGGGAAATGCTTCTTTTTGATACTTTTGATTTCCTTTTAACTATCAGCAAAAGTATTAATAATCAGTTTGCAAAATAGAATATTCAAGAAAAGCAAAGAAAAAGAATGTAAGAATTATTGTTAGTTATTTGTTAGCTAACTAATAAAAGTTATCTTTGTATTGGATATTTATGAAACTGAATTATGAAATCAAAAATGAAAGGCTTCCTTTTCCCCCAGCCTTATTCAAATGGGGATTTTCCTGTTTACATCAGGATTTATTTCAAAGCAAAAACAAGCTACATTTCAGCAGGATTTTCAATTCCTTCAGGGGCTTGGAATGAAGATAATTCTGAAGCATGGGAATCAATGCCCACCCTTACAAAGAAGCTTCAGGAAAGCCTTTCAAATGATGAAATAAAGGAGTTCAAGGAAAAGCAGAAATCAATTATTCTTCTTCCCAATGCTTTCAAGATCAATTCTGAAATCAGGGCCATAATTTCAAAGCTGGAAGAAATTCAGAAAAAGCTTGAAGTTGAAAAGAAGGAAATATCTTCCAATATTTTGAAAAGCCTTTTTGAAAACAAGGATAAAATTGAAAATGCAAAGAAGGATTTCTTTCT
>CAIYZW010000321.1 GCA_903930725.1 uncultured Bacteroidota bacterium | reverse complement strand
GCTTTCAGCATTCGCCGCACCTGGTCGAAACCAATTTTTTCTTCAAAGTTATCCGGAAAAATCAACGATTATAAATTTTTGGCAAAAGTAGGGAAAATCAGTTTGGTAATTTTTCAATTGATTTCAGATTATTAAATCTAAAATGCCACCGTTTTTTATAACCATCTCAAAGAAAATAAAGAACAATTGTTGGTCAGTTTGAGAAGGAGAAGATATCAAATGCCCACTTACCACAAAAACAAGCTGCTTCCTACCATTAAAAAATAATGTAGTTTTGAAAAATTAATATTCCCCGAACATGCAAACTTTTTTACAGCAGGTAGCAAACCACATTCACGAAAAGCACGCCGGAAACCTTGGCGAAATCTGCATCGTTATGCCAAACCGCAGGGCTGGCCTTTTCCTTAGGAAGTATCTGGCCAAAAACCTTGAAAAACCATCCTGGTCGCCGGCAATCTTTTCGGTAGAAGACTTTTTTATCAGGCTTTCAGGCATGAAACTCGTTGATCCTGTTGGCCTCATGTTTGTTTTTTATGAAGTCCACCGGGAGATTGAAGCTCAAAATGTGCAAACTTTCGGGGAGTTTATCAAGTGGGCGCAAATGCTGCTTGCCGATTTTAACGAGATTGATGCACACCTTGTTGATGCCCGGCAGTTGTTCGGCTATCTAACCGAGGTAAAAGCCATCGAAAAATGGAACCCCGGCCACAGCCAGCTTACCGAAGGCGAAAAAAGATACCTGAATTTCTACAGGTCACTTTTTGATTATTATTCTGTTTTGCACGAAAAACTCTCCGCTTCCGGTGAGGCTTACCAGGGAATGATTTACAGGAAACTTGCTGAAGAATCAGAATATCTAAGTGAAAAGATTACATGGAAAAAAGTGATTTTCGCTGGTTTCAACGCCCTCACCAAAGCCGAAAAAAAAGTTACTGATGCATTGGTGAAATCCGGAAAAGCGGAAATGCTCTGGGATGCCGACGAATATTATATGAATGATGTTAATCAGGAATCCGGATTATTTTTAAGAGAAATTTACAGGAAAAGTGAGAAGCAGGATTTTGCCTGGATTGGGAATTATTTTAAAGATATTCCAAAAGAAATCAGAATAAGTGGGGTTCCTAAAAACGTAGGTCAGGCAAGAGTTGCCGGTGAAATTTTGAATAGTTGGCTCACAATTAGAAACAGCTTAGAAAATACTGCTGTCGTGCTGGCCGACGAAAATCTTTTGTTGCCTATTTTAAATGCGTTGCCCGACGGAATCCCGGGTTTCAATGTAACCATGGGTTATCCGCTCAAACAAACCTCATTGTTTCAACTCATAAATTTGGTTTTCAGGCTTTTCGAAAATGTGGAGCGCTTCGATCAACTTAATCAGAACAGCCAGAAAGGTTTTTACTTTACCGATCTGCTCAAAATACTACAGCATCCATATCTTTCGTATTTTGCCGATACCTCGCCAATCGTGCGTAAAATCAAGGAATCGAACAAGGTTTTTTATCCGGCTATAACTATAAAAAAAATATTTAATGATCAAAATATTGATCCGGCTGGGGTATTTTCTAAACTTTTTTCCGGTTTAAAACCTGATATTTCGTCTATGTCCAGGCTTATTGACGACCTGATACTGGCTTTCCGCGACAAGTTTATTCAGCTAAAAAATGATGAAAAAGATACTTCGGTTTACCAGATCGAGATCGAATATTTGTACAATTTTGCTAAGATAAACACACGCCTGCGGACTTTGGTTGAGCGTTTTCAGGCAGTTGACAGCATCAAAACCTTGCGTGAGTTGTTTGCCGGAATTGCCAGCGTGGCACGAATACCTTTTTATGGTGAACCACTTACTGGCCTTCAGGTGATGGGAGTTTTGGAAACCCGCAACCTCGATTTTGAAAAAATCATTCTGCTTTCGACAAACGAAGGAACCTTACCTTCTGGTAAAATAAGCAATTCGTTTATTCCTTTTGATGTACAAAAAGAGTTTGGATTGCCAACGGTGAGTGAGAAAAACGCCGTTTTCGCCTATCATTTTTATCGGTTGATACAGCGGGCAAAAACCATCGAAATCGTTTATAACACCGAAGCCGATGCACTTGGTGGAGGCGAAAGAAGCAGATTTGTCCATCAGTTACTTCACGAAATGCCAGCTTATCAACCAGCAACAAAATTTGTAGAAAGGATTGTAAGTTTGCCCGCACCTGAAGGCGGAATCACTGTTCCTATCAGAATTCTAAAAGATGATAATGTTTTTTTTAAACTTCGCCTAAAAGCAGAATCTGGCTTTTCACCAACTTCATTAAACCGTTATCGCAGTTGCAGCCTCCAGTTTTACTTTATCGAAATTGCTGGTATTGATGAACCGGAAGAAGTCGAAGAAAGCATGGATTTCCGTACCATTGGCATTATCATCCATGAAGTACTCGAAAAGCTTTACAGGCCTTTTGTTGGGGTAATCTTAACCGAAAACAACATAGATGAGATGCGCAAAAACCTGGATCAGGTTATTTCGGCAGCTTTTAATAAAAATTATCCCGACGGCGAAATCACCACCGGTCGTAACCGCCTGATTTATGAGGTCATCAACAGGTTTTTGGTTTCTTATTTAAATTTTGAAAAAGCGTTTATAAATAGCATCACCACAAATGGAAAAGATTTGGTCGTTAAGGATCTGGAATATAAAACAGGGATTGATTTCAAAACCGGCGACACCGAAATTAAGCTGAAAGGCACAATTGACCGCGTGGATGAAGTGGGCGGAATCACGCGCATCATTGATTATAAAACCGGCCTGGTTGATGAAAACAAAGATTTAAACATTGTCTCCTGGGACGATTTTGCGTCGGGTGCAAAGTCTGGAAAGGCATTCCAGGTTTTGATGTATGCCTGGCTTTATAAAATGCAAAATAAAATCGAAAACCCGGATTTTGAAACCGGTGTTATCAGTCTGCGTTCGCTCAGCAAAGGCATGGTGAGTTTTGGATTAAAGCCCGCACCACGAGGGCCAAAAGACAGCAAGGTGGATACCGAAAAACTCCAATATTTCGAAAATTCCCTGGCTTCGCTGCTCGCCGAAGTCTTTAATCTCGAAATTCCCTTCACCCAAACCGACGATGTAAAAGTTTGCCAAAACTGCTATTTTAAGGCGATTTGTAGCAGGTAAAAAATAGTGGAAAAGTCGTTTTGTTTTGAAAAATCAACTTTCAAAAAAATAGATAATCAAGCCTATAATGGATTTTAAAACAAAAATTGTTTGTAAATATTCAGTACACAGCATCGTTTATTTGATCGCAATTAAAAGCTGTAATAATTTGGCTTTTCCGCAAAGACAGCCGCTTTCTTTTTCTTTAACAAGTAGCGCTTTTTTCCAAATATTCAGATAATTTTGCTGACAGACATCCGGCGATGAACCCGGAACATATCAACATGAAAATAAATCTGTTATGAAAGAATTTGACATAATTAAAACAGCCTGGCACGAATTGTACGGCCACAATAACGACCTATTGCTTGAAGATTTTCTGAGTTATCTGAGAGATTTTAAAGCCCGGCAAGTCATTCAGCCACAGGAGCCGGAGTGGTACAAAGATGCCATCGTGTATTCGCTTTATGTTGATTTGTTTAACAAAACTTTTGATGGCCTTAAAGAAAAACTGGATTACATCCAAAACCTTGGCGTGAATTGCATCTGGTTGCTGCCAATCCTCGATTCGCCCATGCGCGATGCGGGTTTCGATATCCGGCAATATGATAAAGTCAGGGATGAATTGCTCGGACTTCCGGCAAATGCCACCGACTATGAAAAACAAAAGGCTTTCCGCGATTTCTTAGATGAAGCCCACAAACGGAATATCAAAGTGATTTTCGATATTGCGATGAATCACACCTCCGACCAGCATCCATGGTTCCTCGAATCCCGAAAAGGCATCCAAAATCCTTACCGTGAATTTTACATCTGGAATAGAAACACCGACCGCTACACCGCTTCCCGCCTGCTTTTTAAAGGCATGGAAGACAGTAACTGGGAAAAAGATGGCGACTGTTATTTTTTCCATCGTTTTTTTAATTTCCAGCCCGATTTAAATTACCGCAATCCACAGGTTTTAACCGAGATGTCGAAAAACCTGCTTTTCTGGCTGAGTCAGGGCGTCGATGGTTTCCGCGCCGACGCCATTCCTTACATCTGGAAAGAAGAAGGAACCGATTGCGAAAACCTTCCCAAAACCCACACTGTTGTCCGGTTTTTCAGGGCTGTGGTTGATTATGTCAGACCGCACACTTTGCTGCTGGCCGAAGCCTGCCAGAAACCTGTTGAGGTGGTCAAGTATTTCGGAGATGGCGATGAATGTAACGCCGGCTATCATTTCCCACTGATGCCCCAAATGTTCAAAGCCCTTGCCATGCAAAGCAAAGAGCCGGTTCAGAAAACCCTGAGCAGGGCTATCACGCCCGAAATTCCCGAAAATGCCCAATGGTTTACAT
>CAIYZW010000320.1 GCA_903930725.1 uncultured Bacteroidota bacterium | reverse complement strand
GAAAACAGGTTCGTGATATCTTATCGGAAATGAAAACAAGTTTGTGAGATTTAGTTTTGTGCAAAGATGGGGATTATTTATTAGTCGGCAGTAGGCAGTTGCCAGTCATCAGTAGGACAAGTCAGTTGACACTGATTAACTGTCAGTTTATGTCTTTTTGAACTTGTCCGACTGCATAATGCTGGCTGCAAACTGCTCGAGGCCAGCTGCTGACTGCCGACTGTTGACGGCCTACTTCCTTCCTTCAAAGGGATGCTCTTTATCAAAATCCGGCTGATAGTTTTCATGGCTTTCCAAATCCTGAACCCAACCTTTACGAAATCCCAAACGATGAAATTCATCAACAACAGTCTGATATTCTTCGTGATAAAGTGTCCTGTTTAAGGGTGGGATGTCTCTTACAAAAGCCGTCGGGTTATATTGCGACATGAGCGAAATATGAACTGAAGTAGAAATTTCTTCGGCAATAAATCTCAAAACTCCAATACTATTTTCGACATGACCTGGCAAAACCAGGTGGCGAATGATAATCCCGCTTTCGGCAACTCCTTTTTCGTCTAAAAACAAGGTAGAACCTTTTTGGCGATAAATTTCGCGTAAAGCTTTTTTGGCAACTTCGGGGTAATCCCTTGCATCCGAATATTTTTTGGCTAATTCCGGATCAATATATTTAAAATCAGGAAGATAAACATCAACCCGGTTTTCAATTTCACTAAGTGTTTCAACGGTGTCGTAACCATTTGTGTTGTAAACAATGGTTGGATAAAAGCCAAGTTCGTGCAAAGCATTTACAATCACCTTAAAGTGTGGAACAAAATGAGATGGAGAAACAAAACCGACAGCCTCGCAACCGGCATCCAGGCATTTGACGATTTCGGTTAAAACCTGTTTTAATGTAAGATGATTTGCTGCAAGCATATCATTATTAAAACTTATCTGATGGTTTTGGCAATACAAACATTGCAGGTTACAATGCCCGAAAAACACATTGCAAATGCCGTGAATACCGCTGATGGCAGGCTCTTCGCCCCTGTGAACACAAATTGATGAAATAAACCAGGAAGCATCGCTTTTACAATATCCCAATTTTGACGAAAACCGGTTGGCGCCGCAGTTTCTGGGGCAAATCCTACAATTTTGAAGAGTTTGCAGCGGTTCCTCCAGCTTTAGGATATTCAATTTTTCAATCCTGGCGTAAATATCATTTTGCATGGAGCAAAGGTAGGGATTCTGGTTTTGCAGCAAATAAACATTAGGCTTCTGGTTAATAAAAATTCAAAAGCAAACCCCTTGCTTGAAAATGGCTTGACCTTCCAATACGGTGAAACTTTTCTTCTCCCAAAAAAATACTTGATTGTCAAAAAAAAATAACAATAAATTTGACCAGTATAAAAAATCTAAATCATGAAACATATTTACATCATTTTCATAGTCATTTTGATTACAGCAATCTCCGCTAAATCTCAAAACATCAATGAACTGCGGATAAAAACATCAAATGGCCTCGGGGTTGAAGGTTTTACAAATCCTATAACCGGATTCCAAAATCTCAACAAAAACCTTCCTTTGTTTTCGGTTGGGTTGGATGAAAAAGTGATATTCAGCAATGATTGCAAGGATATTACAAATTTCGGTGACAGCATCACTTTTAACCTGACAGACAAATTAGCTGGAAATCTTAAAATTATAGGAGATTTCGATAAATGCTGGAAGTCCCGCGTAACCTTAAAAAACACAACCAACGACACGATTGTTCTGGAAAACTTTGTCCCTTTCGGAGAATCCGAAAACCACGTCTATATCACCTCAACCGGGCCATGGGACCTGGCCCGTGCGAAGATTTTCAGACCTGGACTTGGACCAATTGGAATCATTTTGCCGGATAATGCCTGGGAACTTGGTTATTCATCCATAGAAACCGGCGACGGAAATTCGGTATATGCGCTTGCCCGCCGCACTAAATGGGAAAATGCAAGGCGTCAGCGTTGTAAAACAGATGTTTATCCGGGAGGTTCGGTTACCTGGACGATTTGGGTGGAGACTTTTGATGGTGAGTGGCAAAATGGATTGAAAAAAGCCTTCCAGCAGCGTTGGCTTTACGATTTGGAAACTTTCGATAATACACTTTTCGAACGCCCCGACCTGCAATGGATAAAACACGATTATCTGATGACCCTGCAAATGGCCTGGGATCACGAATATTTCGATCCGGCTACCGGAAAATATAACCTGAACGAATTTCTTGAAAAAGGAAAAAAATTTATGGGCGGGTACGATGTTTACAGCATCTGGCCAACATGGCCACGGCTTGGCGTTGACCAGCGTAACCAGTGGGAT
>CAIYZW010000319.1 GCA_903930725.1 uncultured Bacteroidota bacterium | reverse complement strand
CTGTCTCGTATACATACTTGGCAATTGGTGTTGAACCAACGAACGAGACGGACGCGATGTCTGGGTGGGACAGAGATGGTGCGACAGGGCGAATGGAAAGATGGAATTATGAAAAAATGAAAAATTCGACAATTGGACAATATGGCGACAACAAACTGCCGACTGGCGACTTCTTCTGCGCTCTGCTCTTTGCTCTTTACGCTCTGCTAAACAACACAAATTTTAAAATATTGAACCCATGAAGATATTTGATCGCGACAGATGGCAGGAAATTTTCAGTGTGCTTAAGAAGAATAAATTAAGGACTTTTTTTACAGCATTTGGCGTTTTCTGGGGCATTTTTATGCTGATTATTATGCTTGGCTCCGGAAAAGGGTTGAGCAATGGCGTGCGTTCGGGAATGGGCGATATGGCCACAAACAGCATGTTTATGTGGACACAGCGCACCACCGTGCCCTACAAAGGTTTCCCAAGAGGCAGGTTTTACAACTTTAATAATGGCGACACCCAGGCTCTGATAGACAATATCCCCGAAATCGAATACATCGCACCAAGAATTCAGGGATTTAACCGCTCCGGCAGCAATAACGTGGTAAGAGCCGAACGAACCGGGAATTTCCAGATCCAGGGCGACTATCCTGAATATAACCTCATTGATCCTGTGAAAATGCTCCAGGGTCGGTTTATCAACAATCTCGATATTGACGATGAGCGTAAGGTGATTGTGATCGGGCAGCGGGTTTATGAGGAAATGTTTGCCGCAGGCGAAAATCCAATCGGCGAATATTTGCGGATTACAGGGGTTTATTTTAAAGTTGTTGGATTATTTAAGTCGAAGAAAAACGACCAGCAGGCCGATCAGGAAAACCAACAGGTTTTTATGCCTTTTACTACCTTGCAAAAAACATATAATTATGGCGATGTTGTAGGCTGGTACTCGATTACAGCCCGGAAAAATGTTTCCGTTTCCACCATCGAGGAAAAAGCAAAAACAATCATGAAGCAACGTCACAGCCTTTCACCGGACGATGACCGTGCTATTGGGTCAGCTAATGTTGAAGAGGAATTTAAAAAAATGACCAATTTATTTTCGGGTATCAATGCGCTAATCTGGATTGTGGGAATTGGAACATTGCTGGCAGGCGTTGTAGGAGTGAGCAATATTATGATGATTATTGTTAAAGAGCGCACCAAAGAAATCGGCATCCAGCGCGCACTTGGGGCAAGCCCGGCAAGCGTTATTTCACAAATAATTACCGAATCGGTATTTTTGACCGCCATTGCCGGTTATTTTGGATTAGTAATCGGTGTGTCAATTATCGAAGGGGTAAATTATCTGTTAATCAGTACTAATGCTGCAACAGGAATGTTTGCAAATCCTTCGGTTGATTTTTCAGTGGCCATCAAAGCGTTGATTGTATTGGTAATTTCAGGCGCTGTTGCAGGGCTTATTCCGGCCAACCGGGCTGTTAGCATCAAACCGATTGACGCCTTACGAAGCGAATAAAACCCATTGATTCTTAATAGTATAAATCGAATTCAAAAATTAAAAATATAACTTAATAAAGCATGAAAACCTTTTTGAAAATCTTTCTTGGAGTTGTTATTCTGGCCGTTTTTGGCGGCACCATTTATTTCCTTTATCAAAAATCGCAGGCTAAACCTGTCGTTTACCAGACTACGACACCGTTTACCGAAACTATCATCAAAAAAACTGTGGCCACAGGATCGGTAGTCCCACGCCGCGAAATTGCTATCAAACCGCAGGTTTCGGGAATTATCGAGCAGGTTTATGTCGAAGCTGGCGATATGGTTAAAAAGGGCGACCTGATTGCAAAAGTTCGCATTATCCCCAACATGCTCAGCCTTAACGATGCCGAAAACAGAGTTACACGGTCGAAACTACAATTCAAAAACGCCGAGCAGGAGTACAACCGACAAAAGGAATTATTTGATAAAGAAGTTATTGCTTTGGCCGAATTTCAGAGAACAGAATTGAGTTACCGCGAAGCCGTTGAAGAAGTTAAAGCTGCCGAAAACAACCTGCAGCTTATTAAAGAAGGCCAGACAAAAGAATCAGGTTCGGCCACAAATACGCTCATCCGCTCAACCATCGAAGGGATGATTCTTGATGTGCCAGTAAAAGAGGGTAATTCGGTTATCGAATCGAATACTTTTAACGATGGAACAACCATTGCCAATGTTGCCGACATGGGCGAAATGATTTTTGAAGGAAAAGTTGACGAAACCGAAGTTGGAAAAATTAAAGAGGGGATGGAACTCATCCTTTCGATTGGTGCTGTCGAAAACGAAAAGTTCATCGCAAAGCTCGAGCATATTTCGCCAAAAGGCGTCGAAGAAAACGGAGCAATTCAGTTCGAAATTAAAGCTGCGGTTTCTCTTAAAGAAAATTCATTTGTTCGTGCCGGATACAGCGCCAATGCAGATATTGTGCTCGACCGCGCCGACTCGGTGATGGCCATCCAGGAAAGCCTGCTCAAGTTCGAGAAAGACTCGGCTTACGTTGAAATCGAAACCTCGCCCCAGGTTTTCGAAAAACGCTTCATCAAAACAGGTCTTTCTGACGGGATCAATATTCAGGTTTTATCTGGTTTAACCAAAGCGGATAAAATTAAAAGCGGAACTGTGGAGGAGAAGAAGTAGGAAGCGAGGAAAAAAGGCGTAAGGAATAAGTTGGCAGTCGCAGTCTTTTAAACGCATTAAAAAACACTCCTTTTTGGGGTGTTTTTTTTGGAAAATTAAAATAAACTAAGAAATTAGTTTGACAACTAAAATATTAGTTATAGTTTTGCCGTTAAAATAATGTCATCAAAAAATGGTGGCGGTTTAATCGAAAAGCAATTTACATCATGAAAGAACTTACAAAGGCAGAGGAGCAAATCATGCAGATTCTGTGGAAAATCGAAAAAGGGTTTGTTAACGATATTCTCGAAGGGTTTCCACTTCCAAAACCTGCCTACAACACGGTTTCGACCATTGTGAGGATTTTGGAAAAAAAAGAATTCGTTTCACACAAGGCTTACGGCAAAACCCATGAGTATTTTCCACTGATCTCGAAAGAAGAATACACAAAAACCTATTTAAATGGATTTCTGAGCAACTATTTCAGTAATTCGTACCAACAACTTGTTTCTTTTTTCTCGAACGACAACAAACTGAGCGTAAAAGAACTTGAAGAAATCAGAGAAATGATGGAGCAGCAAATCGAAAAACAAAAAAAACAATAAACCTGCTATCCGCCAACTGGTGGATTGTGAGGTTTTGTATTCAGAACCTGGTAAATAATTGAAAATCTTAATATAATCAGCTATGAACGAGTTAGTATTATATCTTTTACAATCTGGCATCAGCCTTACCTTGCTTTACGGAGTTTATTGGATTTTCCTGAGAAGAGACACATTTTTTGTTGTCAACCGCACCTTTCTGGTTGCTTCGGTGATGTTTTCACTACTTTTTCCTTTGTTGCGGATTAGCTGGCTTTTTCCGGCGGAAGTAACCTCAACTTACTATGTTGTGCTTGATGTGGTTACCGTTAACGCTGCTAAAATTGAAACCGCGTTTACTAAAAATCTTACAGCAATGCAGGTACTTCTGGTGGTTTACCTTACGGGAATTACAATTTTTACCATCCGGTTTATTTTCCAACT
>CAIYZW010000318.1 GCA_903930725.1 uncultured Bacteroidota bacterium | reverse complement strand
TTAATGCAAAAAGGAAACTTAAAGAAAGATGAAATCGGGCTGATTGAAGTAAAAGATTTCTTTTCGTATGTGGCTATAAAGCAATCTGAAACTGACAAACTACTGAGAACTATCCGCGACGAAAGGATTAAAAATATGCGGACATCAATTGAAATTTGTGATTGACGAGATTCCATTTATTTTTGCAAATATTACAAAATTCTCAACTACACTGATTTTTATTAAAATAGTGTTTCTTCATAAAAAATGGATAGCTGTTAACCTAAAATCAATAACCTAAAAGAACAACACCATATTGAATAAACAGAAATAAAATTATGATGACAGAAACAATTTCATTTGGGCTTTTGTGTATCACTTCGTTTTTTACTTTAATAAACCCATTGGGAACAATGCCTGTATTTATGTCAATGACTGCTGAGTTATCAGTTTCGGACAGAAATAAAACTGCTAAAAAAGCCTCAATTGTATCGTTAATAACTATAATTGCTTTTGCATTTACCGGTCAATTATTGTTTAATTTTTTTGGAATTTCAGTTAATAGTTTTCGGGTAGTTGGCGGGGTGATTTTTTTTATTATGGGGATGGATATGCTTCAGGCTAGACTGGGACAAGTAAAAATTAAGGATAATGAAGTAAAAAGCTATGTGACAGACATTTCAATAACACCTTTAGCAATACCTATGATTTGCGGCCCTGGAGCAATAACCAGTTCCATTGTATTAATGGAAGATGCAAATACATTACCCAAACAAATCATCCTAATTGCTTCCATAGTCTTGATAATGTTCCTGACCTATTTGATCCTGTATAGCTCTACGAAACTCATTAAATTGCTCGGACAAACTGGAATTAATGTTATGATGCGAATTATGGGGTTAATTGTAATGGTTATTGCCGTAGAATTTTTCTTTAATGGCCTAAAACCAATTGTTTGGGACATTTTAAGAGGCAAATAATTGTCGTTTTAACAATCAGACTGTAAAAGATGAACGAACTTGAAAAAATAAATATTTTTAGACAATTCACTGATTTCAACGAACTTGAGTTGAAAATAATTATGCCTTATTTTGAACCAAAAAAATTCAAGAAAAAATCTGTTCTTTTAAATGCTGGACAAGTATCAAACGAAGTGTATTATTTAATAAAAGGTTGCATAAGACTTTTTTGCGAGAAGGACGGTGAAGAACTTTCCACTTATTTTTTTACCGAGAATATGTTTGCGGGTTCTTATGACAGTTTCCTTTCTCGTAAATCGAGCAAAGTTGCTATTGAAACTTTGGAAGATTGTGAAGTTTTATCCCTTACTCACGAAGCACAGGAAGAACTATATAAGGTATTCCCAAAGATGAACGAATTTATTCGAAAAGCCATTGAACAACGTTTTGTGCTATTGCACGACTTGTTTATTTCATATCTATTAAACAGTCCAGAAGAAAGATATTTAATGCTTCAAAAAGACCGACCAAAATTATTACAACGAATTCCGCAACATCAAATTGCTTCTTTTTTAGGTATTACACCTGTTTCGTTGAGCCGAATTAGAAATCGGGTTGCAAAAAAGTAGCGTTCTCATTTCTTATCTTTTCTTATCTTTTGTTATCGTTTTTACCTTTTTAGCGGTTGTACTTTTGCAGTATCAATAATAAATTATAAAAAGA
>CAIYZW010000317.1 GCA_903930725.1 uncultured Bacteroidota bacterium | reverse complement strand
TTCGGGCTATTTTGAGCAAAAGTACCGACAACAAATATTTTGCAGCCGTTAATGTTTGTTGTTTGCGAATTTAGCGACATGCTGTTCGATACGTTGAAAGTTCCATAATTCTCGAAAGCACCGTCGCTGTTGATGTAGGTGCCGGTAATGTTTACTGTTCCATAATTAATCAGGTTACCTTTTGAGGTAAAATTAGCATTTACCGTAAGTATCGAGTTGTTGTAGATGGTAATAGTACCGGCTGCGCCAAATCCAAGATCAGAACAGGTAAACGTGCCACCCTGCGTTAGAACCAAATGGTGCGTAGCCTTGTTCATATTTGTGTTGGTTGTTGTAACTGATCCACAAACTTTTAAAGTTCCGCCGGAGTTGGCGAAATTGATTGTTCCGTTAAAATTCCCAGCAAGTGAGTAGGTTAACCTATTGTACTCCCCATTCTTTAGACCACAAAAATATTTTTTAAGGTGGTTTCTATTTGTTTGAATGATTTCATTTTTATGTCCCCAAGGAACCTCGCACTGAGCAAAAACCGGAAATAACTTTTTGACCTCCCTCCAAAGAGGTCAAAAAAAGTTATTCTGGTTTTTGTGATCTTAAGTAACCAGATACAATAGTTTTTCCCGATCATTGATAATTATTTTTAAGCAACCTCATGATATCTTGTGAATGGTGTCTGACGCCCAATTCCCTGATGGGTTTTGCGGGTATTGTAATAATTTAAGAACTGACGTAAGCCCTGATAAAGTTCGGTGCCATTGGAGGCAGGATTTAAATAGACATAATCCTGTTTTACTGTTCGCCAGAGCCTTTCAATAAAAATATTGTCCAAAGCTCTTCCTTTGCCATCCATGCTGATTTTGATATCAGAACCATCAACAAACTCAAGCCATAATGCACAAGTAAATTGACTTCCCTGGTCAGAGTTAATGATTTCTGGTTTGCCATATTGAGCTATTGCACTTTTAAGAACCATCAGAGGATTCTCTGCATTGAGGCTGTTAAACACGTCCCAGCCTACTACCATCCGACTGTACAAGTCAATAATCGCTACCAGATACATGAATCCTTTTGCCATAGGAATGTAGGTTATGTCAATTGCCCAGACATGATTTGAATGGGTAATTTCGAGCCCTCTAAGATGATATGGTCGTACGTATTTGGCATGTCCCAGCTTACTCAGGTTTCGTTTTGGGTAAATTGCCATAATGCTCATTAAACGCAACAATCGCCGAATTCGCTTCTGGTTTACTTTCAGACTTTGTTCTGAAAGAAAATCCTGCATTTGTAAAACTCCATGCGTTGGATGATCAAGATGTTCCTGGTCCATCAACCGCATAATTCTCAGGTTTTCATCACTCTCACCTACCGGATCGTAGTAAATACTGCTACGATTTATTCCCAATAGTTGACATTGATGTCGAATGCTTAATTTCTCATTGTCAGAAATATAGCTCTTGATCTCGCTCATACTCCGGCCTTTCTTGAAATTTTTTTTAGCCATTCTTTTTCCATCTCCAATTTTCCGATTTTGGCATAGAGCTTCTCTTGTTCCGACTCGTTGTCATTTGAGACCGCTTTGGTCTCAAATATCTCGCTAGCGCGAGATACAAATTCTTGTTTCCACCGTTTAATCATGTTTGAGTGGACTCCAAATTCGGTGCTAATCTCAGCTAATGTCTTGCGCTCCTGGAGCGCTTCAATAGCTATTTTGGCTTTAAATGCCGCTGTAAATTTTCTTCTCGTTTCTTTCATATTATCACTGGTAAAATTATTTGTTTTTCACCTTAACCAGTGGTCTAATTAACGGGGAGTATTATAACCCACCGGTAATTGTTATGGTTCCGGATGTTTGGGTAATAACAGTTTCTCCGGGTAAACCGCAAAGAGGATCGGCATTGACGGATTTAAAATCATCACCCGATTTTTGATTGCCAAAAGTGTAGGTTAATACATTGCCCGAAAGTGGTACACTTGCCGTTTGACTTCCTGTAAAAGGCGATTCCATTAAAATGAAGAATTCGGTAAGATGTGAAGGAATCCGCATGGTGGATGCGAAAGAACTTCCGGGGGCTGCATTTCCTGAAACCATAAGTTTTCCGCCAGTTGCAGGATTAGCAGTATAAACCGAAATCTTTGATTTTGCCTGGTAATCTTTTGTGCCTGAAAGGCTGATGGAAACATCAATGTCTTTTGTAGTTTCCCAATTAAAGTTTTCAGGAACCTTTAACTCATTCATTGTTTGTGGGCCACTCGCTGGGTTGTCCAGGTTCTTTTGGCAGGACGTTAAAATCGCCAAAATCATTATTAACAAAAAGGAAATGTTTCGTAATTTCATTTTTTACCTCCAACTATTTTTAGATTTATCAATTTAATTGAGTTTGCGTAATAAACCAATCTCATGCAAATATTTGTTTAAGCGAGGCGATAAAGCAAATACAAATTCGTAAGTGTGGAAGTTTTAATGGTTATCGTATCAAATGGATTTGTTTTTGTAAATTAGGATATTAGTAACTAAAGTTTCCCACATCGGGATTGCTTGCAAATTCAAGGATTCGGAATTTGAATTTAGCAAGTTATAATGTGTTTAAAAACATTTAATCAATGGGTTACAAGCTAAGCAGCAGTTTTTGACTTATATCCGGGATTATCGTCGAAATCTTTCAAAACCGCTAACATTGCCAGAAGTTGCTGTCCTGCCTTTTGGCTTTTCATAATTTTTTCGATGGTTTCTTCTACATCCAGACTTACTATCTCCAATAATTGTTGTAACATTTTGATGAAAACTTTGAGGATTCGTTCCCAAAGTGTGAGTTCAAGTAAATATTGCTGTGATTCGCGAAAAAGTTCCCCCATGGTTTCGTAAGCCTCAAATCGTCGTTGCAAAGTAAGGATGGTGTGTGTTATGAGTACAATTGTTGCATCTGCTATTTGGCCATCAAAATCAGTATTCTGGCTTCTGCCAAGACGTAGGTATTGTTTACATTCTTTAAACATGACTTCAATGGTCCAGCGTATTTGGTAGAGTTCCAGGGCTTGAACAAACTGTAGCTTTAAATTGGTTGTTAACAGCAATTTCCATTCTTTTGAGTTGTGATATCTGATAAAGAAAAGTTTTACGGTTTCGCCTTTGTAATCGGCCACTACTTTGATGTAATGCGATTTGTGTTTGCGTGAATACTTTCCTTTCCTGCGTTCATAACGTTTAATAATTTGGTGTGAATTAAGTTCTCTGCCATCTTTAATGTTGTACTTTCGGCCATCCATTTTACACATGCCCAAAAGGTGTATTGCCCCTTGTTTTATGGATCGGATTGATTTTATCATGGTGTCATTTGTAAACCAACTGTCCATTAAAACATACGTAACCATCAGTCCGTTTTTTATGGCGCGTTTAATCATCTTTATGGCCACCTCATTCTTTTTTTCATCCAATTCTTCTATTCTTTTTCGGGAGGGTACCTCCAAGGGACGTTTTTTGTGAAATTGTTTTTTTTGCTCTTTTTTGCTCATCCCACAATTGCCCGATTGCCCTTTTTCACGATGGAGTGAAAAATCTGTAGCAATAAGGCTCTTTCCGTCCCAGTAGGCCAAAACTAACATTTTAAAGCCCAAAAGGTATTTCCTGGTAACATGGTCGAAAACTCTTCCCATAAATTCAAAGGTTTTCCCCGTTTTTTCAAGAAGCGTATCATCTATGATGAAGCATTTAACGTTGTTGTTGTTATCGCCATGGGTTTGGGTAAGGTCAATAAATTGTTTTGCAAAACTTAGCAATAATTTACGCCAGTTCATGTGTGCATTGTTCATTAAGCGGTAAAAACTATTATCATCACCACTGAAAAGGACTTTATTTTTATCCTGTTGCATTGCACAAATACTTAATCCTCTGAGCCGGGAGATGCAAAAAAAATAAATCAGGATACCAACACCTATTCCTTTTGATTTTATGGCCTCGAATGGCTTTATTAGACGGGCTATTTTGAATTGGGAGTAAAAGCCAAGGATCCCGCCGTGAGTTTTTTCATTATTGCAAAGAACGTGTTCTAATTCGCTAAGTTGTTGTATTTTTGATGCCATAAGTAGTGGTTTTTGATTTAAATTGCATTTTCGTTTGTAACTAATTCAAAAATAACAATTTATATCATTATACCACTACTTTTTGTAATTTTTTTTGCGCTGATTATCAGGCGCTTTTTATGTGGGAAACTTTAGTTATTAATAAGCACAAATAGCTACTACATTTCATTTGACGTATTTATAGTTTTTGTTTTAGAATTGATTGATTTTTGATTTTTGAATTTTGTAATTTGTTTTTTGAATTTTGAGTTTTGTTATTTGAATATTGTTATTTGAGTTTTTAACTTTATGGATATAAAAGAATTTCTGGATCAGGACCAAAAAAAGGATCTTCTCCGATTATTAACCGCTGGCTCGGTGGATGACGGAAAGTCAACACTCATCGGCAGGCTGCTTTTCGACAGTAAGAAATTATATGAAGATCATCTTCAGGCACTCGAACGCGACAGCAAACGCATCGGCCATGCCGGTGAAGAAATTGATTATGCGTTGCTGCTCGACGGCCTCAAGGCCGAACGGGAGCAAGGCATCACCATTGATGTGGCTTACCGCTATTTTTCGACGGCAAAACGTAAATTTATCATCGCCGACACCCCCGGCCATGAGCAATATACCCGGAATATGGTCACCGGAGCATCTACTGCCAACCTCGCCATCATCCTCATTGATGCCCGTAAAGGCGTGATCACCCAAACCAAGCGGCATACTTTTATTGTTTCGCTGCTCGGCATCAGGCACATCGTGCTGGCCGTTAACAAGATGGATTTGATGGGTTATAAAAAAGAGGTTTTCGACAGCATCTGCGCCGATTACAAATCGTTCATCACAAGTCTTGATATCCCGGATGTGAATTTTATTCCATTATCAGCTTTAAAAGGCGACAATGTTGTTGATATTACCGATAAAATGCCCTGGTACCACGGAAGCAGCCTGCTCGAGTTTCTCGAAAAGGTGCATGTGAGCAGCGACCACAATTTCTCCGACCTGCGTTTCCCGGTGCAATATGTGCTCAGGCCTACCCTCGATTTTCGTGGATTTTCGGCTCGGGTAACTTCGGGAATTATTAAAAAGGGTGACGAAATCAGAGTTTTACCTTCCGGGAAAAGAAGCACAGTAACATCCATCGTCACTTATGGTGGCGAAGTTGATTATGCCTATCCACCACAGTCGGTCACGGTTACTTTGGATGATGAGATAGATATTTCGCGCGGCGATATGATCGTCCATACCGATAATCTTCCCAAAATCGAGCGGCATTTTGAGGCGATGCTTGTATGGATGGATGAAAAACCGATGTCATCCGAAACACAGTTTTATCTCAAGCATACCACAAATACCACTAAGGCGAGGATTGATAAAATCCGATACAAAATTGATGTCAACACGCTGGAGAGGTCTGAAATAGACCGTTTTACACTCAACGAAATTGGCAGGGTGGTCATTACCAGTCACAAACCTTTGTTTTTCGATCCATATAAAAAGAACCACGGGACAGGCGCCTTTGTGCTGATTGATCCTGTCTCGAACAATACCTGTGCGGTTGGGATGATCATTGATCAGCTTAAAGATCAGGATTTACCGTCGCGCATTACCGATATGGATTTAAAAAAGATTGAGCATGGTGAATGTCTTATCCCGAAAGCGGAGCGCGAGAAATTCTACGATCAGAAAGGCGCTACAATCTGGATAACAGGTTTGCATGGTTCAGGGAAGAACCTGTTGGCCTACACGCTCGAAAAACGGTTGTTCGACGAAGGCGCCACAACAGTTTTATTAGATGGAAGCACGGTAAGGTCAGGATTATCACGGGAGCTGGATTATTCGCCTGCCGACAGGACTGAACATCTGCGCCGTGTGGCCCATGTTGCACGTTTGCTGAATGAACAGGGAATTATTGCTATTTGTTCGTTCATTTCGCCGGACGAACAAATACGCCGTCAGATTGCCGAAATTGTTGGCAATGAACAGTTTCATCTGGTTTACATGGATGCCGACATGCAATATTGCCGCAACAATAAACCCCTTTTGTACAAAAAATCCGATGCCGGCGAAATCGAAAACATGCCTGGTGTTGACATTACTTTTGAGGTACCTTCATCGCCACATCTGGTGCTTAAACCACAG
>CAIYZW010000316.1 GCA_903930725.1 uncultured Bacteroidota bacterium | reverse complement strand
TTTTAGGATTCTTTTAAAAAATACGATTAAAAGATGCAAAAATACGTCGAACAATTAGCCGAAGGCATGCAAAAGGCCACCGAAAAGAAGGCTAAGATAAATGCAAAAAAACTTGAAGAGGAGGCTTTTTTTAACCCATTTGAGGGGATTGAAAAAATACTTATTGGACCTTATTACAAATTGTCCGAAATTGTTGGTTTCGATTACGGGTTGCTACCTGATGACAGCCTTTTGAGTGATGAACAAACAGCCTTGCTTACCTCAAAAATGGTGGCATTATTGGCAGTTTGGAATTTTTTCCCGGAATTCCCGAAAGATAACGGAATGGAAGTGCCGCCACGCCTTCGCTATCGCGCCATGAGGCTGGCCTGGGAGGTAAAATATGCCATTGCAGGCAACGTAAATACCGAAATAGTACTTTGTAGCGATACTCTGGAAGACTGTCCTTTTGAGGGCTACTGCAATCGCTGCGCTGAAGGTAAAAATGAGGAAGTTTCCAAATCAAATTCAAAAACTGAAGATGAAAATTTTATTCCCTCCATTTTCAACTATTGCGACAGGTGGTGCGAGCGATGCGCTTTTACCTCCAAATGCAGGAATTTTGAGACGCAAAAGGAATTTTCCGAAAATTCGGAAGGCAAGGTAATATCGCTTGAGAATAAAATTAAGGAAATCGAAGATTACCTGGGTAGAACTTTTGGCCCCAATTTCAGAAATTCTGAAGACGATTTTCCAATTAATTTAAATGATACAGGTGATTTTGAGGATAACGACGATGACGACGATGATGAGGGTATTTTATCTTCTGAAAATAAGTCGGAACAGCACACGCTTTCATCACAAACGAAAGCATATTATGACGCAGCAAATCAATGGTTAAAAGAAGTTACAAGTGCCTGCAAGGATGATTTTCAGCTGTGGCTGGCACTTGGTACTGCCGACCAGATTTTTGATTCACTCGACACCATAAGCTGGTACCATTTTTTTATCTATTCAAAAATCCGGCGTGCACTATCCGGTTATTTCGAATTAGAAGAAGACGAGTATGCAGCTTATGATATGAATGGCACGGCAAAAATTGCGTTAATTGGTATTGACCAGTCAATCGAGGCTTTTAAGTTTCTAAAACGACATTTGAAGTCACATCAGACCACAATAGCCGGACTAACCAAACAATTGACCGCCCTTCGCTACGAAACCGAAGAATTATTTCCTGATGCACGTAGCTTTATCAGACCAGGTTTGGATGAATAAGCGGCAGTCGCCGGTCGGCAGGTGGTAGAGGCCAGTCGCCAGTAGGAAAGCCGACCGGCAACTGCAAGCTGGTCAACTGCTTACTGCCGACTTAAAATTGCCTACTCCCTAAATTCCCTGTTTGTTATTTGTGTATTTCGTAATCAGCCTGATGCGCAAAGCCTGGAACATTTTGAGTGCTTTTTCCTGTCGTTCGATGGTTAGTTTTGTCAGGTATTCTTTGCCTTTTTCAGGATTTTTTTTGGCAAGTTCGATGAAAGTTTTATCAACGGTTTCCTGTTCGTCAAAAAAACTTTTTTCGAGTGGGTCGCGCATTTCGCGGAGGTCTTTTACAGCTTCCTGCCATTTGAGGTACAAAAGGTTATCCACAAAATCAACAGCCCAGCGCATCGAGTTTTCATCAAAAACTTCCTTGTCGTAACGCTTGTAACACTCGGCAACATCGGTAATTCCCGGATACATCGGCACATAAGCGCTGGTGTAGGCATTATCCACAAAAAACCAGTAAATGCCGCCAACTTCGCGGGGCAGCCAGCCTCTCAGATGAGCAATCATGCCATATTCGCCTCGGGCGCGGGCAACTTCGCGGCGGTTGTTGATTTTTAAAAGTTTCCGCATTTCTTTGGTGGGAAATGGCGTGGTATGAACACTTTTTATCATTTTCCCATCCTCGCCTGGATAATACCAGCCCGGAGAGTTTTCTTTATCATAAATCGTCCCGGTAAAGGTTGACCGCTGGAAAGCCATCACATCCTGAACCGACATTTTTTTATCCGGTTTGACCGAAAACGGGTAAATCGAAATTGGTTCGACAAATTGGGTGTACTGGTCGGTGCCCACAAAAGGGTCTTTTGCCATACGATCGGGCCATTTTGTGTAATTGGGTGCCTGTTGTGAATAGAAAAGCCAGAAACGGCTTGTGGCCCATTCGCGCGGGATAGGTGCGTAAATGTCCTGCCAGATAAAAGGTTTGCCACTTTTGGGATCGTACCAGCCATGTTCGATTGCTTCCAACATATAATTTGAGGAGGCAGCAAAATTTGCTGTGTCGGCAAGATTAATTTCTTTGATGATGCTCCAGTTTGGGATAATCAAAACTTCGTCGTCGGGAACGCGCTGTGCAGCCCAGATGCAGCCTGGTTTTCCTGATTCCGGCGACCAGTTATTCCCGATACTGAAAACTTCCAGAACCCAGGCTTCGTTGGGATCGGCAATCACCAGGTCTTCGGACTCGCCCACACAGGAAGGCCTGAAACCATAAGTTTCGAGGAGATACGTGATGAGTTTTAAAGCTTCACGGGCAGTTTTACACCGTTGTAAAGCAAAAGCCTGCGCCTGTTCGATGGTCATAATTTGTTTGCATGATGAAAGGTCAACCTGCAACTCCTCTCGCTGGCTGGTGGTGCTTTCGCCGATGGCCAGCATGTATTCGTTCATTTGAGGGTAAGCGCTTTGAAAATACGAATAGGTTTCGCGAACCTGCGGGATATAACCTACAATTTCGCCATAATCGCCCAATGGCCTGCCCGATTCCACCATTCCCCAATAAACAGGAGCTTTGGCGCCTTCCGGGAATTTTTGTCCCGGCACAACATGAACCCTGCAATCAGGGCCTGCGTCCGTGTGTGAAACAATGACCGAGCCATCGCTGGTGGCGTTTTTGCCGGCAACAATTATTGTGCAGGCCATCGAATTTTGCCAGGAAATTAAACCTGACAGGATGAAGATAAAAGTGAGAAGTTTTTTCATATTTTGAAGTTTGATTTTTGATTCCAGTGTTTTAATCATTTGATTTTTTCAGGATTTTGTGAGCTTCCAAAAAGGTAAACCAGGTAAACTGTTTCATTTTTGAACTCATAAAAAATGATAGTTTGTCTGGATAAAACAGCCTTTCTCAGCCTTGGTTGAATTTCTGATTTGGGGAACAATTTCGGATTCGCCGAAATTAAATGCAGAAGTCTTGAGAGTCGTTTTTTAAAGTTATCAACTTCTCTTTGTGTCCAGCGATTTTGCAGATAATCAAGGATAGCTTCCAGATTCCGAATGGCTTCTTCTGTCCAAATAATTGGATAATCAGAGGCCATAGCGATTTTTTATAGTTTCGTGTGGAGTAATTCTGCCTTCATCAAGGTCTTTCAGGCCGCGGTCAATTCCTGCCTTTTGTACATTTGTAAGGTCAGCCCACCAATCTCCTCCTTTCGATGATTCATCTTTAATGATTTTCAGGTAGTTGATGGTTTCCTGGTTGGTGAGTTTTGCCATCCAGGTTATTAATTCTAATTTAACAGCTTCTTGTGTCATAGAAGTTAATTTTTTAGCAAAGTTACATTTTTTCGATTTCTCAAATCAGCCCATCATTTCATTTGCTCTATCCATTTCCCTTCCTCATCCCACTCAAACCCTTCCAGATAATCTGGATGCTTGGATTTCAGATAGTTCCAAAAATCAATAAACAAAAATAAACGTGGTGGTTTTATTCAGCAAGAGCTTTGAAAACAATCCTAACCAATTTGTATCTGTTAATATAGGCAATTAACCGTCAACCTTTCCGCAGCACCTCCACCTCTTCAATGGTTTTCGGAATTGGTTTTCCCAATAATCTTGCGCCGTTTTCTGTAATCAGAAAATCCTCTTCGTTGCGGCAGCCGCCAAAATCTTTGTAGGCGTCCAGTTTATCGTAATTCAGAAAATCAGTAAATTTCTTTTCTGAGCGCCATTTATCAATCAGGTCAGGGATAAAATAGATGCCCGGCTCGATGGTGAGTACAAAACCGGGTTCCAATTTCCGGGCTAACCGCAGCGATTTTATCCCAAACTGGGTGCTTTTTGGTTCGTTATCATAACCAACATATTGCTCGCCCAAATCTTCCATATCATGAACATCAAGTCCCATCATGTGCCCCAGACCGCAAGGGAAAAACATGGCATGAACACCTTCGGCAACGGCTTCATCAACATCGCCTTTAAAAAATCCAAGTTCGCCCATTCCTCTCAAAATCGTTCGGCAGGATTCGAAATAAACATCTTTAAAAGGTATTCCGGGTTTCAACATGCTGATGGCTTTTTCGTGGGCATTAAGCGAAACCTGGTAAATTTCCTTTTGCCGGGTTGTAAATTTTTTGTCCACCGGAAAAGTGCTCGACATATCGCCGGCATAGCCCATTTCGGTTTCGGCACCGCAGTCGAGCAGGAATAATTGCCCGCTTTTGGCGATATTCCCGTGATAATGGTTGTGCAGCGTTTGGCCATTGATGGTCGCGATTACCGGGAAAGAAATGCTTCCACCTGCCGCCAGGGCGATGCGTTCCATTTCGGCAGCAATTTCGGCTTCGCGCATTCCGGGGCGCAGCATCTTCTTCGCGGCAATGTGCATGTCGGCCGTGATATCGACGGCCTTTTCGATTTCGACGATTTCTTCAGCCGACTTGTAATTTCGCTGGGCGATAACGGCTTTTACAAAATCCAGTGACGAAAATTCGTGTTGTTTTGAAGGCACAATTCCAAGCAGTTCAAAAATTCTGATTTTGTTTTCCGGCCGGTAGGGTGGGAGGTAATGAATTTTACGTCCTGATGATTTGATGTTTTGCAAATCCGCGAAAAGCTGAGAAGACGAGGCCGTTTTGAAAACCCCGCAGGTGCTTGCCCGGTCAGCAATGGTGGGCTGTTTGCCCATCCAGACAATATCATCAATGGTGTAATTATCTCCGTAAAGGATTTCTTCGCCGCTTTCACAATCTAAAACTGCGGCAAGTCCCGGATGTTTCAACCCAAAAAAATACAAAAACGAGCTGTCCTGCTTGAAATGATAGGTGTTATCGGCATAATTCATTGGGCTTTCGTTGTTGCCCAGGAAAAGCAGGATTCCTCTTCCGACCTCTTTTTTGAGCCGGTTCCTGCGGCTGATGTAAGTTTCTTTTGAGAACATGATTTTGATTTATGATTTACTGCTAATTGGTGATTTGAAATTTGTGATTTGAGTTTTGAGTTTTGTAATTTTAAACTCCTTCATGTTCCGTTCGGCGGATAATCTCATTCTGCAAATCCTCGCCAAGATCATTGAAATAGTCGCTGTAGCCTGCCACGCGGACGATTAAATCGCTGTACTTTTCGGGATGTTTTTGGGCATCTTTCAAAGTCTCGGCATTTACAACATTAAACTGGATGTGATGGCCATCGAGGCGGAAATAGCT
>CAIYZW010000315.1 GCA_903930725.1 uncultured Bacteroidota bacterium | reverse complement strand
TGCTGCTGCCATCAGCCGTGGAGTTAAGGCTTCTTATGAGGCAATTTCAAATCCTGTTGAGGGTACAATGATTTCGGTTATCAGAGAATGGGCAGAAAACATCCAGAAATTAATCGAACAAATTGACGATTTTAACCAACTCATCATTGCTTCGTACGAAAAAGCACTCCAGGCTTTACTCGAAACCACCAAAAAACTTGAAGTTTTGCGTAAGGCAAATGTGGTTGACGCCGGAGCCAAAGGATTTGTGTATTTCCTCGAAGGCATGATTGACTTTTTTAATCATGGCGAACTCAAGAAAATATTAGGCTCAAGGAATATTGTTAAGTCGCAGGTTGCCGAAGGCGAACATAATCTGGAAGAAATCAACTTTCGCTATTGTACAGAAGCCATGATTGTTTCGGACAATATTAACCGCGAAAAACTGAGAAGTAAAATTGACTATCTGGGCGATTCGTTAGTTATTGCCGGCTCACCGCGGAAGATGCGGATTCATATCCACACCGACACCCCCGATAAATTATTTACCCGGTTGAGCAGATTTGGAAGCATAACCTTTCAGAAAGTTGACGATATGGTGATGCAGATGGATATTGCCGAGCATCGCAGACACGACATTGCACTTCTGACCGATTCAACCTGCGATTTACCACAGGATTTCATCGAAAAACATCAGATTCACATTGTTCCTTTGAGTGTTCATTTTGGTGATACATATTACCTCGATCGCATCACCCTTACTCCCGAAAGATTTTATAAAATTCTGGGAAAATCCAACAAAGATTATCCCAGCACTGCCCAGCCTTCGTTTAAGGATTTCTCGAATAAATATAATTTTTTAAGTACACATTATGAGTCGGTTATTGGGGTTCATCTCAGCGAGGCATTAAGCGGAACCTGCTCCAACAGCCGGAAAGCTGCAAAAACAATCACCAACTTAACAAAGATGCCGATTGATGTTATCAATTCGAAAAGGTTGTCATCAGGGCTTGGTTTGATACTTATCCGTGCAGCCGAAAAACTTGAAGAAGGTACTTCACACGAAGAACTAAAGGCTCTTATCGAGCGATGGAGCGCGAATACTGATATGTGGGTTACTACAAAAACCATGAAATACCTGGTTAAAAGCGGAAGAGTTAGTGCCGTGAAGGGATTTGTTGGCAAACTTTTAAATGTAAAACCCATTATCATCGTAAATGAAGAGGGAAAAACCGAACCACATGGTAAGCCATTTACCGAAAAATCGAGTATGAATATGGCAATGAGAATGGTTGATAGAAAAATTAAGAATAGAACCCTCTGGGGCTATGCTATTTCGCATGCAAATAATTTAAAAACTGCCCAATGGTTTGCCGATCAGATGGAGCAGCGAATCGGAATGAAACCCCGGTACATAAACGATTGTTCGCCTGTATTAGGCGTAAACACCGGCCCCGGAGTAGTTGCACTCTCAGTTTTATTTGAGTAAAATATTTGATGAAAATGAAAAAACCGGAAGAGATTCCGGTTTTTTTATGTTTTAAGGTTTCACATTTTTTAGAAGGTCAAACTATTTTGGGATGCAAATAATTAAAAAAAAAGCCCCACCAAACGGCAGGGCTTTTATAAATTCTAAAAAGTGATTATCTCCATACTATTCTTTGTTAAGTCTGTCGAGTCTTTTCTTTTCTTCAACTTTCTTTAAAATATCATCCTGGATTGCCCTGGTTACAGGCATGTATTTGAAAAACTCCATCGAATAGCTGGCACGTCCGCTCGAAATGTTCCTGAGCTGTGTGGCATAACCAAACATCTCCATCAAAGGGACAAGGCCGTTTACTTTTTGGGCTCCTTTGCGGTAACGACGCATTGATTCGATCTTTCCGCGGCGTTTGTTGAGGTCGCCAACAACGTTTCCGATGTAATCGTCAGGGGTGTTTACCTCAATTTTCATCATAGGTTCCAGCAAAATAGGGTCGGCTTTCATAAACCCATTTTTAAAACAGATCGAAGCGCAGGTTTGGAAGGCCATATCCGAAGAGTCAACCGGGTGGAAACCTCCGTCGAGAAGCACAACTTTTACGTCAACCACCGGATAACCGGCCATTACGCCATTTTCGAGCGTTTTTAAAATTCCTTTATTTACCGATTGGATAAACTCGCTTGGGATAGCGCCGCCCTTGATTTTATCAATAAATTCGTAGCCATTGCCCGAATTCGGCTCGATGCGAATAACGGTGTGCGCAAACTGGCCTTTACCACCGGTTTGTTTGCTGTGTTTGTAATTACTTTCAAATTCGGCGGTGATGGTTTCGCGGTAAGCAACAGATGGTTCACCTACTTCAACCTCTACGCCAAATTCATGTTTTAAACGGTCAATGATAATTTCGAGATGCAATTCGCCCATTCCCGAAATAATGGTTTCTTCGGTTTCGTCGTCAAAACGGATGTTAAATGAAGGATCTTCGTTGGCTAATTTACCAAGAGCTTCGCCCAACTTGCTCTGGTCTTTGCGTTTGGAAGGAGCAATTTTTAACTCAATCACTGTTGGTGGGATATGAATGTTTTCGAGGTATAGCGGATGATTGCTGTCGCAAAGTGTGTCGCCGGTTTTGGTGAATTTCATCCCAACTAATGCAACAATATCGCCTGGTCCTGCTTCGGCAATTTCTTCGCGGTCTTTGGCATGAATTCTAAAAATCCGGCCAATACGTTCGTACTTATTTTTTGTTGTGTTGAATATCTGGATTCCGCTTTTGAGCGATCCTGAAAAAATCCTTATAAAGGTCTGCTGGCCAACAAACGGGTCGTTGATAAGCTTGAAAGCAAGTGCTGCAAACGGATCTTTTGCCGAAGGGTGGCGTGTATGCGATTTTTCTGGATCATCAATGTCAATCCCAACCACAGCACCAACATCAATTGGCGAAGGCAGGTAATCAATCACTGCATCGAGCAATAACTGGATGCCTTTATTTTTATAAGCTGCACCACATAAAACCGGGGTAATCAACAATTTGAGGGTAGCTTCACGTGTGGCACTTTTAAGGATGTTATTATCAACTTCCTGGTCATCAAGAAATTTTTCTAAGATATCTTCATTAAAATCGGCAACTTTTTCAACCAGATATGCGCGTGCTTCTTTGGCTTGTTTAAGATATTCCTGCGGGATTTCGATTTCAATTCCTTCACGTTCCTTAAAAATGTAGGCTTTCATGGTGATGAGATCAATAATTCCGTTAAAATCTTCTTCAACGCCTATTGGCAATTGAACAGGAACAGCGTTGGCGTCAAGATATTTGTTCATCTGACCAACAACTTCGGTAAAATCGGCACCGGTGCGGTCCATCTTATTAACAAAACCAATCCTCGGTACACGATAACGATCGGCTTGATTCCAGACAGTTTCACTTTGTGGCTCAACGCCACCCACTGCACAAAATACAGCAATCATCCCGTCAATGACACGCAATGAGCGTTCAACTTCCACAGTAAAGTCAACGTGGCCGGGAGTATCAATTATGTTGATTTGTGAATTTTTCCAGCTACAGGTAATGGCAGCTGAAGCGATAGTAATTCCGCGTTCCTGCTCTTGTTTCATAAAGTCCATCGTGGCCTGACCATCGTGAACTTCGCCCATTTTGCGGTTGGTTCCGGTGTAGAACAGGATGCGTTCGGTTAATGTTGTTTTGCCTGCATCAATGTGAGCGGCAATTCCAATGTTTCTAAGTTTGTTTAATGGCATTATTCTGTTTTGAAGTTAATTTACAAATTAATAAACCAGCAATTTACTGATAAACCGTTCCTATAAAACGGGCGGCAAAAGTATAATTAAATGAGTTATTGAAAGTTAAGTTAATATTAATAAACGTTAAGTAGGCGAAATTAAAGAGGTAATAAGGTTTTGAAAAATCATGTGATTCAGATTTGTACTATGGTTTATAACGAAGGGTAAGGTCTTTTCGATGAGATTCGCTGGAAAATGGAAACCTTATTTTTAAAGATAAACCTTTATAATACTCCTCGTTAATTAGACCACTGGTTAAGGTGAAAAACAAATAATTTTACCAGTGATAATATGAAAGAAACGAGGAGAAGATTTACAGCGGCCTTTAAAGCCAAGATAGCTATTGAAGCGCTCCAGGAGCGCAAGACATTAGCTGAGATTAGCACCGAATTTGG
>CAIYZW010000314.1 GCA_903930725.1 uncultured Bacteroidota bacterium | reverse complement strand
TACAATATTTTCGATTACTTCAACAATCCTCTTCCAAAAAATTACTTTTCTATCTTTGTCCGGAAATTAAAGCCTGGGGCTATAATTCCAAATGACGGCTGGAATTTTAATTAAAAAATCAAAATCAGGATTTTATGGAAAATGAAGATGTTTTAAAAGAAGCGGTTTATTCACCCTTTGTTTTGGAGTTTTTGGCTGTAGCTCAAAAATATTGCCTGTTCATCGAGGAGATTAATAAATACAACCAACCCGAAATTCTCGACTACCTGCACAAGGCTTTGTCGTTGCTTTATGTGAGAGGCAGCGTGCTTCCGGCAATTGAAACCGATGATCTTTCGGCCAACGAAAAGTACGTAACCGTCGAACATTGGGAAACGGTTTTTAACGAAATCCGCGAAAAGTTCCAGGAATCAGACATTTATTGGTTTATCGAAAACGATAATCCCAACAACGATGTGGTAAAAGGCAGCCTTGCCGATAATCTCACCGATATTTACCAGGACATGAAAGACTTTGTTTTACTGTATCAGAAACCTTTTAGGGATGCGAAAAAAGCCGCAGCCTGGGAAATCAGGGAACTTTACAGGTCGCATTGGGGTTTTCGGGCTGTAAATGCGCTTAAAGTTATTCATTACCAGCTTTTTGAAGAAGCCAACACCAGAGGCATGGACAATGTTTTGGAAGAGTTGTAAAAATGATTGGAGAAGCAGGTGAAAAGCAATCGAGATAGCTATTTTCAATTTCAACAGCAGTCACCTAAGTTTTGATTGGATGCCGCCATTCACGTATGAAACCTTCAATTTCTTCCGAGATTAAATTTTCTTTTCTTTGTCTGAAAATCATCCCCATCAATGCCACCGGAATAATTTTAAACCTGCCGAAAAAAACAATACGCCAATTGCTGTTAAAATGCCAAAAGGAAGTAAAATATCGCCAAATCCGGCGCCTTCATTAAAAATACTTCTGATGCCATCGGCAAACATGGTTAACGGAAATTTTTGGATAACCGGAATGCTCCAGTCGGGGAAATTATGATAGCTGAAAAATACGCCCGAAAGCACCATCATCGGCATCACAACAGCGTTTATCAAACCATTGCCCACTTCGGTATTGGCGGTGTAAGCCGAAATAAATATGGCTATTCCTGCAAAAGCAAAATTACCGGCTATAAAAATGGCAAGCAGAGCTGCCGCATTCCCCTGAATTTTGATATCGAAAGCAAGCCAGGTAAACAGGAAAAGCAGAACTGATTCGATTACATTCATCAAAAACCGCACGGTGATGAGCGACAGCAGAAAATAGGATTTCCGCATGGGTGTGGCCACCATGCGCCTTAATAATTTCTTCGATCGCCTATCAATTATGCCGTAACTGATGCCCCACATGCACGACATCATCACACCCATCGCAATAAGCCCGGGCACCAGGAAATCAATGTAGCGGGTGCCGGTAAGTGTAAGTGGTTTTACAATTGCCTGGTCGTTGACTGGTGGAATTTCGTCTTTTTCGAGGAGCGCCTCCAATTTTATAAAACTCAACTGAGCATCGGGGTTTAATGGATCAAAATGGTACTCAGTTTTGCCATCTTTTTCGTCCAGGATTAAATTCACCTTGCCCCGTTTAAGCATAAGCAATGCTTCCTGCCAGCCGGTTTTCCTAAATAAAAAAGTGGTGTTTCCCAATTGCGGGTCGGGAATGGTGATGCTGTAATTGAAGGAATCGTGCGAAATTGACGAAAGTAGTTGTACCCGGCTACTAAACAGCGAATCGAGTTTTGTTGATGTCGGATTTTTTGAAATTTCATTTTCGATAACAGCAATTTTCCGCACAATGTCGGTCTTTTGGGTAAAGGCAACACCCAGCCCCAGCGACATCAGGATTGGGAAGACAATTCCCCAGAACAGCACTCCCGGCTCGCGGATCAATTCTTTAAAATGCGCATTTATCAGTTGAAACAACTGGCTTTTTTGGAGATGTTTATTCATGCAAATGGCGTCCGGTTAAAGAGGTGAATAAATCATCAAGCGTAATCCGGTGGCACTCCAGGTCGTTGAGTTGCAGGTTATTTTTTTCGAGATAATCAAAAAACAATGGCAACTGGTCATCAACCTTCCCTGCAGTAAATCTCCCTTTTCCATCCTCATAATTCCAACCGATTTTCGAAAGAAATCCTGTTGCCAAAGGCAAATGCTGCGGTGGGTTTTTAAGCGAAAACTCAATGCTCTTTTCGCCTTGTTCGTCACTAAGCATCTTGCCAAGGGTTCCTTCTTTCAAAATCTCGCCTTTATCAATGATGATGATGTAATCGCAAAGCTGCTCGGCTTCCTCCATATAATGGGTGGTGAGGATCATCGAAGTTTCGGATTGCTGTTTGAGTTTCCTTAAAATTTCCCAGATTTCGCGGCGGGCATTGGGATCGAGGCCGGTGGTAGGCTCATCCAACAGGAGTATTTTTGGATAGTTCAGCAATGATATTCCGAGCGCAAGCCGTTGTCGCTGTCCTCCGGAAAGGTTCACCACAAAAGCTTTCCGCTTTTCTTCCAGTCCAACCAGCCCGATAACCTCGTCAACACGGTCTTTTCCCAACTTAAAAAAACTGGCAAAAAGGCTCATCGTTTCCACAACCCGGAGTTTATCAATAAATCTGGTTTCCTGCAGCGAAAGCCCAATTATCCTGCGAAGCTCGTCTTCATTGTTTTTCCAGGTTTTGCCCATGATCAGGATTTCGCCTTTATCAGGTTTCTGAATTCCTTCGATCATCTCGACGAGCGTGGTCTTTCCCGCGCCATTCGGGCCGAGTAAGGCTACAAAAGTACCCTGCTCAATCGTAAGACTGATTCCTTTGACCGCCTGAACCAATTTAAATGATTTGTGTACATCCTTTACCTGAATAACCGGCTGCTTCATGATGCTTTTACTTTTTACCTCATTTTGAAGGAGTGCAAAACTAATTCAAAATTCCTGTATTTTAAAAGGAATCAGGTTGACACACCGCCTTGGTTACCTTGGAAATAATAGAAAAATCAGCAAAATATGAAAATAATGCTAATACTTTTTCTTTACAGATGCAGCGTGAGCTTTGCCAGATCAGCATTTAAAATGGGCCTTCCGGGTTTGATTTCAAAAGCGTTTTTATTTAGAATATTCTGAAATGCAACCGGGTTTATATCGAAGCTAAAATTCATTCCCAAATTATTTGTTTTGGTTTTTCTTTGTTGTATTGCCTGATCCGAAATCACGAAACCTCCAAAAAGCCCGGCGGTAACAAACCAAAGGGCGGCTACATCTTTTGCCTCCATCAATGCTGCCAATCCACCACCAATAAGTCCTCCGGCAATTTCGCCAAGAATAATAAGATTTCCCTCAGATCGGGTGTAATTGATTTTTGAAGTTTTATTAAACCCCAGCGTAATTCCTGTAAGCGATCCAAGTATTGCGCCGCCGATGTATGTGGCAGATGAACCTTCATCACCGGCAAATGAGTAAATTACTGTGGTTGATATCGCCCCTCCCAGAACACCCATGCTGTTTGTTACAGTAACATCACCATCGGCAGGTTTTAATTTTCTGGCAAAATGATCTCCAAGACAAATTCCCAGGGCAGAAACAGCTAACGAAGAACCAGCAATAGCAAGATCATCACTGTTTTCCCACATTGATGGAATTCCGGCACCATAGGCAAACCCCCATGTTCCCATACTTCCGATGGTACGCATCTGTGCACGATCAAACTGGTGCTTACGGGCATAATTTAATCCAACGATACCCTCAGTAATACTAACCACCGTGCTGATCCCAAGAATTTTACTGTTATCATATCCACCACTTACTAGCGCACCCAACGACAAGCCATGGCCTATTCCAAGAAAACAGCCGTAAGTATAGCCTTTGGCCATTCCTTTGGTGAACGACCCTTTTTCGGTTGCAAGCATTGGAATGAAAAACCCTGCAGATCCCAGCAAAAGGTAAGATGCTGTGTAGGCTTTACCGGATCTGGGTTCAAATGTAGTAGGAAGAGCCCATGCATAATAAGCCAATGAATAAGCCATGGTAGAAGCAATGATTTTTCGACGGCCATCACGGTCAATATCCACATCGTTAGTGGCCTCTTCAAATGTTTTCGTGTTGATTTGCCCACAAATCATGTCAATTTCTTCACGACTTACAAGATCGG